>ONBC01000006.1 GCA_900315955.1 uncultured Prevotella sp. | reverse complement strand
CACCTGTGAGAAGTTGTTTTGGAACATCTGGTTGGGCTTGCCGTCGACATAGACCTTAAAGCTGGCAGATCCCTTCACGGTGACGTTGTCCTGTCCGTCAACGTTGACCATGGGTACCTTGCGGAGCATGTCAAGGAGCGTCATGGTCTTGGCGTCGGCGTCCTGCTGTACGTTGTAGGTCATCTTGTCGGTCGTCATCCTGACGACGGGTTTCTGTGCCACGACCTCCACGCCTTGCAGGTCGAGGCTGTCGTGGATGGCGGTCTGAGGGAGGCTGTCGGCCTTGTTGACAGGAGCCTGGGCCCAGGCTGCGAGGGGTGAGATCGCGAGGATCGAGATGGCAAGCGCTTGCTTGCCGGGGATTATTCTTTTCATGCTTGATGGTTGATTATTATGGGACGCTGCACAGCAGCGTCTTACTGAACGGTACGTCCGCAGCGCAGCGTCTTACGGAACGGAGAATGTCCGCAGCGCAGCGTCTTACGGAACGAGGGGCTTTAATGGATGGAGGCTGCATCTTTTCTGACCTCTTCCCAGGTGATGTCGAGGAGCCTCATCTGACGGACAAACTCGGGGAGAACTGTTTTGAGGAATGATTGCCGACGTGTCTGCTTGATATGGCGCTGTGCATCTTCCGCCACGAAATAGCCGAGGCCGCGCTTGTTGAAGATGATGCCTTCCTGAGCGAGCTGGTCGTAGGCCTTGACCGCCGTGTTGGCGTTGACACCGAGCGTGGCGGCATATTCGCGCACGCTGGGTATGCGGTCGAAGGCCTTGTAGACACCCGCGAGGATCTCGTCGCTCAGGCGGTCGGCTATTTGCAGATAGATGGCTTTATCATTGTTGAATGCCATATAAACGTGTTTCGTGTTGTAACGGGGAACTAATTGCCCAACTTCAGTTTTGCCGTGTCGATGTCGCCGCTTCCCGATACGCTCTTTTCGAGCGACTGCAGTGTGCCGGAGAGATCGATGTCGCCGCTTCCCGAGATGCTGATGTCTGCATGGCCGCAGTGATCGAAGTCGAGGCTGCCGTCGCCACTGCCGGCGATGGAGAGCTTGATGGTCTTCACCTTAGCGAGCTTACTCTTGATGTCGCCACTGCCGCTGATGCTGAACGAGGCGTTGCCGGCATGGATCGTTCCTGTCTCTATGTCACCGCTTCCGGCAACGTTGTAGGTGAAGTTGTCGGTGAGCGTGACGTTCTTCAGATCGCTGTCGCCGCTTCCTGCGACGGACAGCGTCAGGTGCTGGCCCGTGATGTCGGTCTCAGCATGGAAGTCTCCGCTTCCCGCTGTGGTGACATCGGACAGTGAGGGAGCGCTGATCCACAGCTCCGCATCGTCGTCGGAATCGTTGATTTTCAGTACGGTGATGCCTTTTTGTTTCTTCTCGTCCTTCTGTGCGATGACGAGCTCTCCATGACCGGAGGTGACGGAGTGGTTGTCGTACCAGCGTGGAGTGGCTTTCAACACTACCTTGTAGGTGCTTGACTGCGTAAAGTGAATGTCGCAGCTTGTGTAGTTCTTGATGCTTTGGAAGTCGCGGAGGTTGAGCACATAGGATTTCCGAGGCTCGTCGTTGTTATTGATTTTCTCGATACGGCATGCCGACATTGACGCGATGGCGGCAAGGGCTATGAACAGAAATACTAATTTTTTCATGGTGATAATATTATTTATTTATTGATCCATCGGTTGTTGATGACCTGCAGACGGGTGTAGCGGCGGAAGGCGAACCAGTAGCAGAAGATGATGAGCGCGATGCTGACTACGAAGTAGAGGGCTTTCCACCATGCATCGTAAAGGATAATCGTGTAGCCACTGTTGAGGAACTCAGTGAGAAGGCTCGCTGCCAAAGCACCAAGCGTGAGGAGCGCGATGCCGATCGCCATCCACGTAAGGACAGCCATCACGAGTGGATGCTTGTGGTAGATGCTGCCGAAAAGCAGGAAGCCTGCGTGCTGCGTGATGGTTCCTAAGAGAATCACGAGGAAGCCTTCAACTGGTGAGGGGTCGCCATTGAGATTGGTATAAAAATGGAAGAAGCCACTGCCGTTGTTGAGGCCTTCCGTGAGTGCGCCAGTAGCCCACTGTGCCGCGTTGCTGTTGATCATCAGGCTCATGAGATATTGCAGCACGTCGCCGGCAAAGAAGCCTAAGATGGCGGCTAAGGGCATGGCAACCACGAGTACGAGGTAGCGGGCGATGAACTTCTCTTTGTTGGAGGCAGGGAGCATGAAGTTGTTGATGCGTTGTTGGCGGCTGCGGAAGCTGGAGAAGATGTGCGCACCGCTGCAAAGTAGATAGGCGAACAGCGCTACGGAACAGAAGATGCCCATGGTGTAGGCACTGCTCGACGACGATTTGAAGACGAGCGTGAGGATCTGTGGGATGACAACCAGGCCGAAGAAGGTCAGGGCCATGGTGGCTATTTGACGTTTGCTGAGCAGCAGCTCCCAACGGAGCACTTGTAGAAATCTATTCTTGTTCATTATATAATAAGGTATATAATAATATGTGTGTAATAAACTATAGATGCCATTACTCTTGGCTGATCTTGCCGCTGATGGTAGCATTGAAGAGCAGCTCGAGGTCCACCTGCGTCTCCTCTCCTCCGTCTCGTGGCATGATGACGGCGTTGCCCTGGAGGGTCGGCTCTGCGTAGAGCACACGGCTGTCCATCTCCTGCGGTGAGAGGTAGCGGAAAGCATAGCGTTTTGAGATGTCGGTGATGGAGCTGTTGAGCAGCACGCGGCTTTGGTTGATGATGACTACGTGGTCGAGCAGACTCTCGATGTCGTGTACCTGATGGGTGGAGATGATGAGCGTGCGGTCGTCTTCCATGTAGTTGGCCACCACCTTGCGGAAGAGCGCCTTCGACGGGATGTCGAGTCCGTTTGTCGGCTCATCCATCATCAACAGTTCCTTGAGGTTGGGACAAGTCGGCATCTCGAAGTCGGCAAGGCATTTGGCCAGCAGGTCATCGCTGAAATGCGGGTAGAAGGTGCGCATCATGTCGGTGAAGGCTTCAAAGCTCATGTCGGGCATGGCATACTCCTCCGGCACGATGAATACCTCCTGCAGCATCTCTGGTCGGCGCAGCCGACTCTCCATGCCATCTACCGTCACCGTGCCACTGTCGGGACGGAGCAGTCCGCTGATGAGATAGAGTAGGGTGGACTTGCCCGTGCCGTTTTTGCCGAGCAGTCCATAGATGTTCCCGGACTCCAACTGCAAGTTGAAATAGCTGAATACCTGGTGCTTGCTGCCCTGGTAGTGGAAATTGAGGTCTTTTACATCAATCATATACTTTACTTGTTTGTTGCTGTATTAGTGTATTACTTTAATAGTACACTGCAAAGTTAATAGATTTGTATTCAAACCTCCAAATAATTAGCGAGAAAAGTGAAGTGTATTATAATTAATTAACACAGATTGTCCTGAGAAAGCGTTAACTTTGTATCCGTAAACGTTCACATTAAACAGATAAGTTATGACATTATCCACAACCCCGACCATTGAGGGTCATCCCATCCTTGCGTATAAAGGAATCGTCACTGGTGAGACGATCATTGGCGCCAACTTTGTTCGTGATTTCTTCGCAGGCATCCGTGATATCATTGGCGGCCGCTCGGGCAGTTATGAAAAGGTGCTGCGTGAAGCGAAAGACACGGCTATGGCAGAGATGCAGGACCGGGCTGCAGAGACGGGTGCCAATGCCATCGTAGGCATTGACATCGACTATGAGACGGTCGGTCAAAACGGTTCTATGCTCATGGTAGCAGTAAGCGGAACGGCTGTTGTCATTTGATGAGAGATGGTCAACGAAACATTACAGGCCGCTCTCACGGCATTACAAGGACAGATTAAGATAGCAGAAAACGCTTTGAAGCAATATAGGTCAAAACTTGCTGCCTTGGAGAGTGCCGGAAAGAAAAATTCTGCTGAATATCAACAGACCAAGGAACGTGCCGGTTCCCTCCGCCTCCTCATAGACCATTACCGCTCTGTCTACGAGGAACGGAAAGCCTTGTTGAATGCTTCGATGATAGTGAAGCGGAGGAGGACCAGACATTAAATCGTCTTGGGGGGAACCGACTTGTGCCAATGCGATCGTCTGTTATCTCCCTACGCTCTGCTCAATGTTTTTCTTGGCCAGCACAAGCTGCTTGTAGGCATCATCTTTTGTGGAAGGATGGTGATGAGGCCCATGCCCGCCACCACCGACACGACAGCCACCCCCATCACTCCGTAAGGGTGGCGGAAACAGAAGTCGATGAGCCGGTCGAAATATTTCTGCATGAGGTTGAGAAAGAAGGAAATCAGTTTTCTGCTCGGTTTCCCCAACACCAGTTTCTTTGGCAAATATGTCAAGGACCATTTGGGATGCAGTCCGCTGGAATACAGGCGCCAGACACGCGGATAAGCGTGTGACGATGGAGACTTCCTGTCGATTCCACAGATGATGGCTGAAAAATATCTTGCAATATGATTGTTTTTTGTCGTTTTTGTGTTAATTTTGTAGCTATATAATCTAAAAAGCGATGGAGACAAATAAAGAACTGCGAGAGGCCTGGGAGTTTGTGGAGCATACGGGCACCAGCATCTTCCTCACGGGCAAGGCAGGAACGGGTAAGACCACGTTTCTCAGGACCGTCAAGGAGAAGTCATCGAAGCGGATGATCGTTGTGGCCCCGACGGGTGTGGCGGCTATCAATGCCGGTGGCGTGACGATCCATTCCTTCTTTCAGCTGCCTCCCACGCCTTACATCCCCGGTGCGACGATCCGCGACCGCTACGACTTCTCCAAAGCCAAACGACGCATCATCGCCTCCCTTGACATGCTTGTCATCGATGAGATCAGTATGGTGCGTGCCGACCTCCTCGATGCCGTCGACACCGTGCTCCGTCGTTTCCGTGACCGTACGCAGCCTTTCGGGGGTGTGCAGCTGCTCATGATAGGCGACTTGCAGCAGCTCACGCCCGTGGTGACGCCTCAGGACGAGGAGGTGCTCGGGCGTTATTATGACACTCCTTATTTCTTCGGCAGCAAGGCGCTGCGGCAGATCAATTACGTCACCATCCAGCTCACCCACGTCTACCGTCAGCAAGACCCTGCCTTTATTAATGTCCTCAATCATGTGCGCGACGGCCATCCGACAAGCGAGGACATGAACCGGCTCAACGACCGTTATGCGCCCGCTTTTATCCCCAAGGCGGAGGACGGCTATATCCGCCTTACGACCCACAACCGGTTGGCAGACAGTTACAACGAGAACGAACTGCTGAAGCTCCCGGGCAAGCGCTACACGTTTACGGCTACGATAAAAGGCGACTTCCCGCAAGCCAACTATCCTGCCGATCTTAATCTGGTGTTGAAAGAGGGCGCGCAGGTGATGTTTATCAAAAACGATACCTCTGCCAAACACGAATATTATAATGGTAAGATCGGCCATGTCGTGGCGATCAGCGAGAAGTCGATCACCGTGAAATGTCCGGACGACGCCTATACGATTGATGTGCAGCAGGATATCTGGGAGAATACGAAATACGCCATCAACCCCGAGAAGAAGACCATTGAGCCCCAGGTTGCCGGCACGTTCACCCAGTATCCGCTGCGTTTGGCATGGGCCATCACGATCCACAAGAGTCAGGGTCTGACCTTTGAGCATGCCATCATCGACGCCGGCTTCTCCTTCGCCTCGGGCCAGGTCTATGTGGCGTTGAGCCGCTGCAAGAGTTTGGAGGGTATGGTGCTCGCCTCACGCATCGGCGTAAGCAGTATCTTCAACGACCCGCGTGTGACCGATTATATCTCTCATCAGCAGCAGATGGCCGAGGAGAGCATCCAGGCGCTCCCGGCGCTCAAAGACGCTTATTTCAAAGAGCAGTTGCTCGATATGTTCAACTTCAACCTTCTCTATGGCTCCGAGCAGATGCTCAACCGCACGATGGTCGAGTTCTTCCGTGCCTTCCCGCGCCTGTGTGACTATCACCGTACGGTGATGGAGAACGTGAAGAAGAAGGTCATGGATGTGGCTTATAAATGGCTCAACATCATT
The DNA here is from genome assembly GCA_900315955.1 of uncultured Prevotella sp. GTDB lineage: Bacteria > Bacteroidota > Bacteroidia > Bacteroidales > Bacteroidaceae > Prevotella. The sequence continues at coordinate 52,768 of ONBC01000006.1, read as the reverse complement.
CGTCAGTCACCTGCTGAAGAGCTCCACAGTGAGGCTTTCCTTCTGCGTGTGCAACGCTCTGCCGACTATTTTGCAGCGGCTCTGAAGGAACTGATTCCCGACCTCCTCGACAAGACGAAGATGGTGAACGGAAAAAACAAGATGGGCATGGAGCAGCTTGACGAACGCTTCAAGGACTTCTATCTGCAATATCTCTCCAAGGAGAAGATGCTGGATGCCATGGCGGAGGTCCCGTTCACAGTAGCCGCCTATCTGCAGAACAAGCAGGAGGCGCTTGTCGATGCCATGGATATCATTGATCCGGCGGGAAGACAGACACGCCTTCGGACGCGCCGGACATCGGATAATCCCTATGACAATCCGCAGATGGGGCAGGCTAACGGTTCACAAAAGACTTCGGACGCGCGAAAGACGCGTCCGGAAAAGGCACAGAAGGAGCCTAAAAAGACGCAGAAGAAAGGTGAGTCGGCAGAACTGTCCCTGACGATGTTCAACCAGGGACAATCGATCGAGCAGATCGCCCAACAGCGGGAGTTGGCAGCCAGCACGATCCTGGGACACCTCGCCGTGGCAGTAAAAGCGGGTAAGCTGACGGCGGACAAGGTGATCCCCGCAGAGCATGTGCGTGTCCTCCGCCATGCGCTCTCGCAGTTAGAGGAGCATGCGCCGGTAGACGATATCCTTGCCAAGTGTCCCAAAGACATCAAGAAGGAGGAGGCCTATTTCATGCTGAACAGCATGAAATAGTTAAGTGTGAACCTCTCCCTTGGGAGAGGCTCGGAAATTATTGTTTCTTTATTTCTTCCAAACCTTGCACCAAAGAATCACCCTTTGATACATAGAACTTTACGCGGACGACATGACCGATATCCGTACTGCCGCTCCGCTTCATGTGGCGTGCCTTGCTGTAGAGGAGCGTGTCGCGCTGGGAAGGGTAGCTGATGAGCTGAATCTTCTTGTCCGTACTGCCTGGTCCTATGTAGTAAATGCCGATACTGTCCTTGGCGTTCGCCAGCCGTGCTTTCTCAGCCCGTTGCTTGCGGTGGAGCGCTACCGTGTCGATCGGTGCAAAGACAGAGGCTGCCACAGTGTCGCCCGGATCCTGCTTCGGTGCCATCTTACAGGAGGAGACCACCGAAGCTCCGACGATAATCATTATCAATAGAATAATTGACAGTTTTCTCATTATTATTATTTATTAGCTTCCGGACTTGCCACCTTTGCCAGTCCGCCTTCTCCCGTCTCCTTATAGAGTGAGGGCAGATCGTGACCGGTCTGTTTCATCACTTCCACCACACGGTCGAAGCTCACGCGGTGCTTACCGTCGGAGAACGAGGCGTAGAGGTTACAGTCGAGGGCGCGCGTAGCCGCAAAGGCATTGCGCTCGATACACGGGATCTGAACCAGTCCGCACACGGGGTCACAGGTCATGCCGAGGTGGTGCTCCAGTCCCATCTCCGCTGCATATTCGATCTGCGAGGGCGAGCCGCCGAAGAGTTGGCAGGCGGCTGCTGAGGCCATGGCACAAGCCACACCGACCTCTCCCTGGCACCCCACGTCGGCCCCCGAGATAGAGGCATTCTCCTTGACGATGTTGCCGATGAGGCCTGCCGTGGCGAGGGCGTGTAGGATCTTCTCGTCGGAGAAGCCGTGGCCTTTGGCGAGGTGATAGAGCACCCCGGGCATGACACCGCAGCTGCCGCAGGTCGGTGCCGTGACGATGGTCCCGCCCGAGGCGTTCTCTTCGCTCACGGCGAGGGCGTAGGCGTAGACCAGTCCGCGAGTCTGAAGGTTTGGCTTATAGCCTTTGGCTTTGACGAAATAAGTAGGAGCCTTGCGCTGGAGGTTCAATGGACCGGGGAGCCGTCCCTCGTGGTTGACCCCGCGCTCCACGCTCTCCTGCATGGCATGCCACACCGTGAGCAGATAGTCCCAGATGTCGGGTTGCTCGCAGCGTTTCACATACTCCCAGTAGGCACAACCATGGTCTTCACACCAGTTTTTGATGTCAGCGAGATAGTGTAGGTCATAGACCTCCCGGCTTACGGGAAGTAATCCTGAGGGGTGGTTGCCTTCAGAGAGGGCGCCGCCTCCGACGGAGTAAACGATCCAGTCGTTGATCTTCAGACCATTGGGATGGAAAGGCAGAAAGACATCCGGTTTCCATTCGATATCGACGTGCCCTGCCCGTCCCAGCACTTCCTCAATGGCTACATCCGTCATGTGGCCTCTGCCTGTTGCGGCGAGACTGCCATAGAGCGTCACGTGAAAATCAGTGACAGTCGGATGAGCCTGCAAGTATATCTGTGCCGCCTTCTGTGGGCCCATGGTATGGCTCGACGACGGTCCTTTTCCAATGCGGTATATCTCTTTCAATGATTTCATGCCGCAAAGTTAAGGAAATATTTTTGCTTGTGATACACCTTTCCTGTTTTTATTTTTCTTTCGCTTGACAAATTGATGATGCATTCTGTCAAGGCATAAGTTGACGCGATAGGCATGCTTTCAACGGCTTTAGTTTAATGGCAGAATCATCATTAAGGTTAGGTCATATACGCATGCGTTAGAGGCTTAATAATGCTTAATTTTTCATGTTCTGAGCGTTCCGTTTCTCGAAAAAAATGACTAACTTTGCTATATCATTAAAGCAACTAAAACTATATTCTATGTCTAAGACAATTGATTTGCAAGTAGAAAAAAGTACACGTCTTATCAACGCTCTGAAGGCCCAGATTGATGATGTGCACGATAAGGGAATATCCCTTGAGGAATTGTATGCTATGTCTAATCAACTCAATGAGTTACATAAGAATTCCGAGGATACAGAGGTACTTCGCAAGCATCTCTCCGAACAGGTTAAGCGTACCAACCGTATTCTTGCTCAGTGCAAGGAAATGTACATTAGAACGAAAAATGTGGTTCGTAATAATTATCCACAAGAAGAGTGGATTAAGTATGGAGTCATCGATAAGCGCTAAGGTTGTGTTCTGAAAGATTCAGTTGCATTATTTAATAATAGGTAACAAACAAACGGGCGACATTCACTTGCGAATGCCGCCCGTTTTATTATTGTTTTAAGTTGTCATTACATTGGGTGTTGTGGAGTCGGTCATATAGTGGCAGCCCCCCCGCAACTCCTACCTGTTCATCATGCTCTTCTTCCCCGCCAACTGAGCTGAAGCGTCCACGGCGAAGGTGCCGTTGGTGACGATCGTCTCACCTTCAGCCAAACCGTCGGTTACCACATAAGCATCGGGAAGGCTGGAGCCGAGCGTCACCTCACGCATCTGGAACGCAGGCATCGATACGCTCTCATCCTTTACATAGACCACCGAGCGCTTGCCCGTCCACAGCACGGCAGACTTAGGCACGACGATGTCGTCCTCATAGCCTTTCATACTTGCTATGGCATAGCCGGAGATGATCATCTGTGGTTTGAAGATGCCGCCGGGGTTGCTCATCACTACACGTACCCCTGCCGTGCGGCTTTTGTCGTCAAGCACAGGGTCTACGAAACTCACCCTGCCCGTGAAGGAACGGCCGGGCATGCTCTCGGTCGTGAAGCGTATCGTGGATCCCACCTTGACAAAGGGCAGATCACTCTCATAAGCCTGGAACATAGCCCAGACCGTGCTGAGGTTCGCGATCTTCAACATCGGCTGTCCTTGCTTGACGTAGTCGCCGGGTTCCACCTGCTTGTCCACAACAGTTCCGCTTGTATTTGCTTTCAGTGAGACATAAGGCGATGCTTTCTTCGTGCGTATGACGCGGTTTATCTGCGCACGGTCAATCTGCAGCAATTCGAGCTTCTCCACGGCTGCTTCTACAAGCGCTTTGCGTTGGGCAGCCATGGGGTAGGCGAGAGCCTCGACGAGCTCTTGTTCTGCGGCGTAGAGGGCAGGCGAATAGATGACGGCCAACGTCTGTCCTTTGCCTACGCGGTCGCCGACAGCATTGATGAAGAGCTTCTCTACACGACCGTCGACATAAGCGCTCTGTACCTGCTCTAAGCGTTCGTCGGGCTGAATCTTTCCAAAGAGGCGGATCTCCTTGGCTGTGGCTCCGGTGCCCACGGTTTCAGTCTGTACATTGGCCAAGGCCATGGCCTCATCGCTGAGCATGATGTCGTTGGGATCCATTTCCATACCTGAATCAGATGATTTACTGTCATCGGTCAGCGGAATGAGATCCATGCCGCAGATCGGGCATTTGCCCGGATGATCCTGACGTACTTGTGGATCCATGGAGCAGGTCCAGATGGTCTTTTTATTCTCAGACGAGGCGGTTGCCCCGCTGCCACCTTTGTGGAATGCCACATAACCGATGCCGATGCCTAATGCCAGGCCGAAGAGGACGACTAAGGTCATCTTGTGGCGTATGATGAAATCTTTTATCTTGTTCATGATATTGTCCTTTTGTTATTTCTTTCGCGGATTCTCAGCACGTGTGGCATAATCGTATCGACTTGCCATCTTCTCATATTCCGCAACGAGCGTGTTGTAGTCAGCATAAGCCTCTGCCTTCTTCAGCGCATAGTCGATATATTGACGGTTGGTCTCAAGAATATCGGTAAGTGAGGTTGATCCTGTGGCATATTCCGTATTCATCAGGCTCAGCGTGCGGTCGAGGATCTTTACTTCCTTATCGTAGAGCTCTACCTTTCGCTTCACGTCCTCGGCGCGTTGCCCGATGCTCAGGTATTCGCTTTTCAACGCATCCTGACGGTTCTGGTAAGCGTAGTCGGTGCTGATCTTGTTGAGCTTTGCCGCTTCCTTGCTCATGTAGATCTTTCTCCGATAGATAGGCACGGAGACTGTTACCATCGGCATGACCATATCCATGCCGTTCATGTTCTCCATCTTCGGGTTCATCACTTTGCCGTTGAGCATGTACTGTAGTCCTACGCTGAACGTCGGCTTACCCATGTTCGTAGCGAGCCGCTCCTGTGCCTCGAAAGCCTTGCCGTCTGCCACTGACTTTTGCAGCAGAGGGTCTTGAGCCTCGATGTCGTTCCAAGAGATGGAAGGCATCTCGCGCAGCGCAATGGTGTCGGGAACGACGAGCGGTGCATTGGCATCGCGGTGCATCACGATGTTGAACTGCTGACGCTGGAGTGCTGCTTTTGCCTCGAGACTTGCTACCTGTTCCTCGAGGTTCTGCTCTTCGGCTTCTAATCTCAGCTGATCGCTCATCTTTGCGTTGCGCATGCGGCTCTGCGTCTTGTAAGTGAGCAGCGCGAGCTTCTTGATGTCTTCGAGCAGGCTGACCTTACCCTTGACAGCTTTGATCTTCTCTTGTGTGGCGAGCATGGCGTACCATTGCTTCTGCACGTCATAAGCCAGGGCTATGCCGTTGGCACGAAACTTTTGATAGGCGCTCTCGGCCTTGTACTCCATGTTCTCACGCCCGGCCTTCAGTGTGCCGAACCACGGGAACATCTGCATGATGGTGAACGTCGCTATCTGCTTGCCGTTGACATGCTGCATGCTCTTCGGAAAGACACCCACCTGTATAGTGGGGTCGTTGAGTGATCCCGCGCCACACGCGCTCATCACCTGTGCCTTATATGCGTTGTATCCGCCTATCACCGCGGGATTGTTGCGGATAGCGGCGGCGATGTAAGTCGCAAGGCTGTCGGAGGGCTGAGCCTGGGCACCTATCGTGATGACGAAGAACATCAACAGCAACAGCCGGCAGCGTGTATATATAGTTTTATCTGTTCTCATATTTTATGATGGTTGTATGCGATTGTTTTCCCTGTTTTTGCGGAGTGCTCCTTCTCTCCACCAGCATTGCAGCACCGGCACGACGAACATCGTCATCGTCTGGATCAGCATACCGCCGAATGTCGGGATGCTCATCGGCACCATGATGTCGGAGCCTTTACCCGTAGACGAGAGCACGGGGAGGAGGGCGATCAGCGTTGTTGCCGTCGTCATGCAGGCGGCACGCACACGTTTCTTTCCTGCTTCGACAACCGCCTCACGGATGCCTTCCTTCGTCTGCGGATGACGTTTTTGGAATGTCTGATGGATATAGGTACCCATGAGCACACCGTCGTCGGTGGCTACACCGAAGAGTGCGATGAAGCCCACCCACACGGCGACGGAGAGGTTGATCTGGCCCATGCCAAACATGTCGCGAAGATTGATGCCGGCCACGGAGAAGTTGAGGAACCAAGGCTGACCATAGAGCCACATGAGGATGAAACCACCTGCAAAAGCGACGAAGACACCCGAGAAATGGATGAGCGAGGCTGTTATACTCTTGAACTGAAAATAGAGGATGAGCAAGATGAGCAGCAGAGCTATCGGGATGACGATGCTCAGTCGCTTGGCGGCATGTACCTGCTGTTCATAACTTCCGGCGAAGCGGTAGCTCACGCCTTTAGGAAGATTGATCTTGTGCGCAGCCACGAGCTCGTCGATATGCTTCTTTGCCGCGTTGACCACGTCGACCTCTGCCTCCTTGGAGTCACTCTTGTCGAAGGTGATGTAACCTACGAGGAACGTGTTCTCCGAGGAGATCATGGAAGCACCCGGCGTGAATCTGATTGAGGCCACCTGTCCCAACGGGATCTGCGTGCCGTCGGCCGCGGGCACGAGGATTGACGAAAGTGCATCGGGATTGTCGCGGAGTTCACGTGCATAGCGCACACGGATAGGAAAGCGCTCGCGGCCTTCCACCGTCGTGCCTTCATCCATGCCGCCGACGGCCGTCTCGATGACACTCTGAACGTCGCCGAGTTGGATGCCGTAGCGCCCGAGCTTCTCACGGTCAGGCGTGATCTCTATATAAGGCGCGCCCTCGGCACGATCATAGTAGACCGAGGAGCGGTTGATCTGCGGAAGGTCTTTCAGAGCTTTCTCCATCTGCAGGCCGGCTTTCTCGATACTCTCCAAGTCGGGCCCATAGACCTTCAGTCCCATGGCTGCTTTCATACCCGTTGAGAGCATCACCTGGCGCGTGGCGATAGGCTGGAGCTTGGGCGAGCCCGTTAGTCCGGGAAGGTTACTGGCTTTCTCTATCTCATTCCAGATGTCGTCCTCTGTATGGATATTGTCGCGCCACTGGCGCAGGTATTCGCCGTGAGAGGAGGGAATGAGCGAGTCGCGCGGTATGATGCGGAACTCCTTCGCCGGGTCGTAGGTCTTGCCGCCTTTGAGCAGGAACCGTCCGTGAATGTCCGTCTTGAAGCGTGCGCGCTGACCGTCGTCGTCGAGCATATACTCCGGACGATAGTTGACCGTGACCTCATACATTTGTATCGGAGCGGGGTCGAGCGCCGACTCTGCGCGTCCCCATTTGCCCACCGCGCTCTCTACTTCGGGGATGGCACTCACACGCATGTCGAGCTGACGACAGAGATCAAGATTCTCTTCCACACCGGAGTGGGGCATGCTTGTCGGCATGAGCATGAACGTGCCTTCATCGAGTGTCGGCATGAACTCAGAGCCTGTATGCTTCCAGATCATGGCACCGGCAACGAGGGTCAGCATCGGGATGAGCATGAACTTCCAACGGTTGTCGAGGCACCAGCGGAGGATGCGCTCATAATAGATGACCATGAGCCACAGCAGCGCCAGGACCACACCGATGATGGCAAGCACGAAGAACATGTTGAGCATCATGCCGTTCTTCGGGCCTAAGGGCATCCAGTGACCGGTAAGAATGTAGGTAGCGAAAAGCACGATGACAGCTACGGTGAGATAGTTGGTCTTGAACTGCCATCGTCCTATCTTGACGGTCTTCGGTGCGGGCTTGCCACGGAAGAGGCGCATCGCCCACCGCTGCGGCATGCGCAGCGAGAAGATCCAATAGGCGAGGGTGGGGAGGATGACGAGACCCAGCAGGAGCGCCGAGAGCAGGGCGAAGGTCTTCGTGAAAGCCAACGGATGGAACATCTTGCCTTCCTGGGCCTGCATGGCAAAGACCGGGAGGAAGGAGATGACGGTTGTCGCCATACCTGTCATTACCGCGGAGCTCACTTCGCTCACGGCGGAGAGAATCGTGTCTTCCAATGCTTTGCCGCGGGGCCATACCACCTCGCCTGTCACAGGGTCGCGGTCGTCACTCTGTACATGGCGCACTACATTCTCCATGAAGACGACACCTACGTCGACCATCACACCGATGGCGATGGCGATACCCGACAGGGCGACGATGTTCGCCTCCACGCCACATAGCTTCATCACGATGAACGTACAGAGCACAGCCAAGGGAAGCATGGTGGCGATGACGACAGAGGCCCGGAGGTTAAGCACCAGAATAAGCACCACGATGATACAGATGAGCACCTCGTGGGTCAGCGAACTCTCCAGCGTGCCGATAGTCTCCTTGATGAGCTGGGTACGGTCGTAGAAAGGTACGACGGTGACCTTAGAGTGGGTACCGTCGGGCAGCACTTTCTCTGGCATTCCGCTCTCCATCTCCTTGATCTTGTCCTTGACGTTGTTGATGACCTGCATCGGGTTGCTGCCGTTGCGTGCCACGACAACGCCACCCACGGCCTCCTGGCCTTCCTTGTCAAGACCTCCGCGGCGATCGGCTGGTCCAAAACTGACCTTGGCTACATCCTTGATGCGCACGGGCACACCGTTGCTTGAGGTGATAGGCGCGTTCTCCAGGTCAGAGAGCTTCTTTACGTATCCTAATCCACGGATGAGATATTCGGCCCGGTTGACCTCCATGGTGCCGGCTCCTACATCGATGTTGGAGTTCTTCACCGCTTTCATGATCTGAATGAGATTCAGACCATAAGCGCGCATGGCATCGGGATCGAGGTCTACCTGATACTCCTTGACGAAGCCGCCTACAGAGGCGACCTCCGACACGCCCTCTGCCGACGAAAGGCTGTAGCGCACGTAGTAGTCCTGTATCGTACGGAGCTCCTGCGGATCCCATCCGCCGGTGGGCTTGCCCGTCTTGGGGTCGCGGCCTTCAAGCGTGTACCAATAAATCTGTCCGAGGGCCGTGGCATCGGGACCGAGCGTAGGCCGCACGCCGTCGGGAAGAAGGCCTGCGGGGAGGGAGTTGAGCTTCTCAAGGATGCGCGAGCGGCTCCAGTAGAACTCAACGTTGTCATTAAAAATAATGTATATGAATGACATGCCGAACATCGACGATGAGCGTATCGTCTTGACGCCCGGTATGCCGAGCAGAGCTGTTGTGAGCGGATAGGTGATCTGCTCCTGAATATCCATCGGAGAGTGACCCATCCAGTCGGTGGAGACAATCTGCTGGTTGTCTCCGATATCGGGAATGGCATCCACCGCCACCGGATCACGCGGGATGATGTCGTCCGTACCCCAGTCGAAAGGCATGGTAGCCAAGCCGCCAAGGATGACGGCGAGGAGCACGAACAGCGAGATGATGCGGTTGCGTAGGAAATAGCCAATAATTTTGTTTACCATAAATTATTGATTTGCGTAAAAAAGTGAGGTTTCGCTTTAGGGAGCCTCCTGTGGCCGCCCTTGTAATGCGTGTTGTCAACCCCTCGGAGGCGCGCGCAAACCATGAGGCTCCACACAGAATCCGGGTGGAGCCGGAGGAATATAATAATGTGAGGACGATTCCGTCTCACAGGTCAGAGCGCTCCAGATGAACGGCTGCCACAAGGCGGGCAGATCGCCATGGAACCAATTGGCATGGTAAAGACTTGGGGTGAGGTCTATGGTCTGACCGAGGGCGAAATGAGATTTTACTTGTACGAAGTGAGCCTTGTCATGACAGCCGCTGCATTTATCTTTGCCCCCGTGGCAACAGTCGTCAGCGGCATCGGCAAAATTGTGCACGTTGATGCCATTCAGCGCTACAAACATCTGTTCATCACCACAGTAATGAACATTGATCTGTAATCCTGAGACAGCGATCAGGAAGATCAGAATGGTGAGATATGCGCTGATACGTCTTGCCATAGGCTGTAACGAAGATATGTCCTCTATGAAGCTAATACAATCTTACAATTTGCAAAATTAGCAAAATTTATTGGGAATATTGTTGGGTCTCCTCGTTTTTTTCGTAATTTTGCCGAAGAAGTAAGGATAACCTCTTTTAATCTGACTTAATTATCAATTATCAGTAATAATCAATTTAGAAAGGAAAATTTATGAAGAAGACAGTATTGATGTTTGTTGCCGCCTTGGCAATGGTTGCTTCTGCTCAGGCCAAGACCGTGAAGAAGACCTTCAAGGCTCAGGGTAAGTGTGAGATGTGCCAGGCTCGTATCCAGAAAGCAGCCAAGGCTGTTCCCGGCGTACTCACCGCAGCCTGGAACAAAGACACGAAGGTTTGCAGCGTAGTCTTCGATGACAGCAAGACAAATCTTAACAAGATAGAGAAGGCTGTAGCTGCTGCCGGTCACGATACCGACAAGGCCAAGGCTTCTGCCGCTACTTATGCAAAGCTTCCCGGATGCTGCAAGTACAGAAAATAAGCGGAAACGTCTGAAAACAATTCAAGCGCGTTGCGACAGTGGTGTTGCAACGCGCTTGTTTGGTTTATCCTATGAACATCTGTAGCAGCGCTATTGGCTGACAGCTGTTGTACGATTAGCCAACAGCTGTTGTACGATTGGCCAACAGCTGTTGTACGATTGGCCAACAGCTGTTGTACGATGAGTAATCAGTTATAAAGGGCACTGTGTCAGAATCCTCCGAAGCCTCCGCCACGAGGAGGACGTCCTCCGCCCATAGGCGGACGGCCGCCCCGGCCGGGACCTCTTCCACGGAAGCCGGGACCATCGCCTGGCCTGTTCTGCTTGCCGCCGAAGGCATTGATGCGGAAGTTGACATGCAGCATGACATAGCTGTTGATGGAGTTGTATTCTGTATCCGACCGCATCGAGGCGGTGATGGTTCGGCTGAGGTTGCTCTGCTGATGGAGCAGGTCATAGAACTGAAGCATGACGGTGAGCGGCTTTCCTTTGAGGAAGCTCTGCGAGAGCTGCACGTTCCATACCAGCTCGTTGGTGTTGAGCGAGTTGTCGGCGTAGCCGCGGCGCGAGTTCATGTTGAGATCCGTGGAGAGCGCTGTGCCCCATGGTGCCGTGAGGATGACGCTTCCACCATAGCTGTATTGCCAGATGTCGGAGTTGGACGCGGGCTGCAGTTTGTTGTTGGAGTGGCGGTAGCTGAAGGCTCCGTTGAGCTCCATCTCGAGCCAGTCGTTGCGGTAGCTGCCAGCGAGCCGGTCGCTGACGGTCATGTCGCGCGTCGTGTTCTTCAGTGAGTTGGCGTTGCGGGAGAGCGAGATGTAACCCACATTGTTGGCGTAGTTGAAGTTGGCGAACGTGTTGACGTTCCAATAGCCTGCCGAGTCGAGCGGCGTATTGAACATGAAGGCAGAGTTCACATTCCAGTTGCCGTTGATGTTTTCCGGTCGTGTCAGTCTTCCGCCCGTCTTCTCATCGTAGGTCACCTTATTGCTGATGCTGTTCTGCGTGTTGTTGAAGTTGATGAACGTCATAACCGCTTGCTTTCTCTTTTCAGAATAATTATTGTAGAAGAGCCGGAAGTTCTGGTTGAACGAAGGCTTCAATCCCGGATTACCCGTAGAGATGTTGAGCGGGTCGGAGTCGTCGTAGATGTCGAGCAACTGTGTGATGGTAGGCTGCGTCGTGGTGGCGCGGTAGTTGATGCGCAGGTTGCTTACTTTGCTGAACCGGTAGCGGAAATCGAATGTCGGTGTGAAGTTGGTCACGGTACGTGTCGTATCGACGGCGATGCCGAGATAGTTCTGCTTATAATGAGAGATCTGCGGCTGGAGCATCACGCCGGCATTGAGCTGCCATTTGGTGCGGATCATTCGGAACATCAGTTCGATGTTGTGTGTGTAGTTCTTATACGAAGAGTAGCGGCTCAGGTCGCTGTCCAAATAACTCGTCCATGGATTGCTCAAGAGATTGAGGTAATTGTTCCAGTTGCGATAAGCCGGTGACACCGTAGAAAAGAAGTCCTCTCCGAGGTTGGAGAAGTCGTAGGTCGAGCGGTCGCTCTTGCTGAAGCTGTACTGGAAGCGGTAGCGCAGTTGCAGGAATGTGGCTTTCCACAAGGGCTCGCTGTAAGTAGCCTGCAAGGTGTAGCTCCATTTTGTCGACGGTGCGAGGTTATAGCGGTTGGCCTGGTATGTGGAGTCCTGACCGAGCGCGTTCTCGATCTGATAAAGATGAACGTTGTTAGTAGAAAGAGAGTTTGATTTGGAGTCGGTATAGCTCATGTCGCCCCGGACCGTCACATTACGTCCGCGGCTGTTGAGCTTACGGTTCAGTTGCAGCATCGCGCCGAAACTGTTGCTTTTCGAATAGGTGATACCGTTGGAGTTGCTGGAGTTGACGATGACGCTGTCCGCAGCCAGCTGTTTTATGGCTTGCTGAGTCAGCGGGTCGGTGACGAAGGCGTAAGGGTCCGTGTTGTATGAAGCCGATGTGCTCGACGAGAGTCCGTCGCTTGTGCTCAGGGTCATCGTGGGGCGGAACATGATGTTCGTCAGGGTGTCGGGGGTCCATTCAATACGTGCCTGCGCATTGAAACTGTTGCTGCGCGAGAAACTGCGACTCAGACTGTTGGAGAACGATCCTACGGTGCTGACATAGTTCTCAGCGCTCGTCTTGCTCTGCGTGTCACCGTCGCTGTGGTTCCAGCGAACGCTTCCGTCGATCTTGAGCGTGTCTTTCTTTTCATAGTTGAGGTTGACCCCCGCCATCTTCGTGGCATTGAGCCCGTTACGTCCGCGGCCAAAGCCACCGCCACGTCCGCCGAAGCCCATATCGTTGACATTGTTTGCGTTGCCCATGCCGAAGATCTTCAGGTCGCCGCGCATGTATCCGCCAAAGGCGCGGCTGCTGTAGCGGTCTTTTGTACCCACGCCAGCATCGACGTTGGCCATGAAACCTTTGTTCATGCCCGGTTTGATGCCGAAGTCGAGCACAGTCTGCTCATCCCCGTCGTCGATACCGGTGACACGGGCCAGGTCGCTCTTCTGGTCATAAGCCTTCACCTTATTAATAATGGATGTCGGGATGTTCTTCATGGCCGTCTTCGTGTCTCCGGTCATGAACTCTTTGCCGTCGATAAGAATCTTTTTTACCTCTTTACCGTTGATCGTGATCTTTCCGTCATCGTCGACCTGGGCACCGGGCAGTCGCTTGACGAGCTCCTCGATGGTGGAGCCTTCGGGGGTGCGGTAAGCGCTGGCGTTGTAGACGAAGGTGTCTTCTTTCAATACGACCTTCTGCGCCTGTGCCGTCACCGTAGCTTCTTTGAGCATGATGGCGTCAGCGGTAAAGAGAATGGTGCCCAGCTTTACGTCGGCATCCTCCTTAATGGTTATCGGCCGTGTGAGAGTCTTATAGCCGATGCTGGAAATCTTCAGGATGAACTGTCCGTCGGAAGGCGCTTTGACCGTGAACTTACCGTCATCGCCGGAGGTGGCTCCCGCGATGAAGGTAGAGTCGTGCTTCAGCAGTTGCACCGTAGCGAGCGACACCGCTTCCTTCGAGTTCTTATCAGTGATCGTTCCTGATATTTCCCTGCTCTGCGCCATGGCGAGGACGGTTGTCAGCACCATGAGGGCAAGCGTTAATAATCTCTTCATTGTTTTCTCTTACCTGTAATTATTGGATGAATACTGACATATAAACGTAAATAACGTGACAAAGGTTTAATAATTGCAGAATGTTTAACGAATCGCAATATTTATTTTGTTTTGTCGTATTGCACACTGCACGCCATAAATGCGCAACAATGCATGTAACGATTCAGCGATAACAATAACGCAAAACAAATGGCATCGGGACAAGCGCAACAACAAAACTTCGGGGCATGATGCAGGAACTTAACGCGTATGGGGCGTGATCGTGACACGTATGGGGCAGGATCGTGACACAACTGAGGCAGGATCGTGACACAACTGAGGCGTGATCGTGACACAACTGAGGCAGGATCGTGACACAACTGAGGCAGGATCGTGACACAACTGAGGCAGGATCGTGACACGGGCGAAGGCGATGGCAGGACTCAGAAATTACGCTGAATCGTTACCAATGCATGGATTATCCTTAAAAAATAATAATTTATGGTCATATTGTTAGTATAATGAGCTTCTTATGATTATATTTGCACTAAAACGTTAAGTATGCGAATCATGAAACAGAGAGTGATGATCACACATCAGCTCGCTACCGATTTGGCGATGGCCATATCAGAATGCGAGCATGACAACATTTTTGTTCTCACCGACGACAACACGCGCAAGAACTGTTGGCCGGTGATAGAAACGTTTATCGGGTTGCGCGATGCCCGTGTGATAGCCATTGAGCCGGGTGACATCCATAAGAATGTGGAGTCGCTGGTCTACGTGTGGCGTGAGCTCGAGCGGGGCAAGGCTACGCGTCACTCGCTGCTCATCAACCTCGGTGGCGGCATGGTGACGGATCTCGGAGGCTTTGTGGCTTCGACCTTCAAACGCGGCATCGACTTCATCAATATCCCTACGACGCTCCTCGCCATGGTCGACGCCTCCGTGGGAGGAAAGACGGGTATCAACCTCGACAGTCTGAAAAACGAGGTGGGCGTGTTCAACGATGCTAAGTTCGTCTTGCTCGACACGGAGTTTCTGCGCTCGCTCGATGACTTGAACATACGCTCGGGCTATGCCGAGATGCTGAAGCACGGACTCATCTCCAACACAAAGAACTGGGTGGAGCTGCTCAACTTCGACCTCGACCACCCCGACTTGAAACACCTGGCTACGATGCTCGGCAAGTCGGTGGCTGTCAAGGAGCGTATCGTCACGAAAGACCCGAAGGAGAAAGGCATACGCAAGGCGCTGAACTTCGGCCATACCTTCGGCCATGCCTTCGAGAGTTTCTCGCTCATCCACAGTAAGGAGACCGGCAAGACCCCGATACTGCATGGCTATGCCGTGGCTTACGGACTCATCTGCGAGCTCTATCTCTCTGCGCTCAAGGCTGGGTTCCCCACGGAGAAGATGCATCAGACGGTTCAGTATATCCGTGAGAACTATGGAGCGTTCGGCATCACGTGCGATGACTACGATGAGCTCATCAACCTCATGCGCCACGACAAGAAGAATACGGCGGGCGTGATCAACTTCACGCTCCTCTCTGAGGTGGGCGACATTCATATCGACCAGACGGCAACGGACGAGGAGATCAAGCAATGTCTTGATTTCTTTCGCGAAGGATAAATCATTTTAACAAGGGCGGACGGCGCAAGCCTTCCCCTGCCAACGAACAACATGAAACAGGTTAGACCGAAGAAGAACCTTGGCCAGCATTTCCTTACGGATCTCAATATCGCCAAGCGCATTGCTGATACGGTAGACGCGTGTCCCGATATTCCCGTGCTCGAGATAGGACCGGGAATGGGCGTGCTGACGCAGTATCTCGTGGAAAAGCCGCGGGAGGTGAAAGCTGTGGAGATCGACTCCGAGAGCGTGAGATACCTCTACGAGAAGTTTCCGAAGTTGCGCGACAATATCCTCGGAGAGGATTTTCTGCGCATGGATCTCACGAAAGTATTTGATGGTAAGCCGTTTGTGCTCACGGGCAACTATCCCTACGATATCTCCTCGCAGATCTTCTTCAAGATGCTTGACAACAAAGATCTCATCCCGTGCTGCACGGGAATGATCCAGCGGGAGGTCGCCCTGCGCATCGCTTCGAAGCCAGGCTCGAAGCAGTATGGCATCCTCAGTGTGATGATACAGGCGTGGTACGATACGGAGTATCTTTTCACGGTTGATGAGAATGTGTTCAATCCGCCCCCGAAGGTCAAGAGTGCCGTCATTCGTATGACGCGTAATAAGATCACGGATCTTGGCTGTGATGAGGCTTTGTTCAAGCGGGTCGTCAAGACGGTGTTCAATCAGCGCCGTAAGATGCTGCGCGTGTCGCTCAAACCGTTGTTTGGCAAGGACAACATGCCTTCCGCCGATTTCTTCGCTGATGAAATGATGACGAAGCGGCCCGAGCAATTGTCTGTCCCCGATTTTGTGGATCTGACCAATAAGGTGGCAAAAAAATATGATTTCTTTTCTTGCTTTGCAGAAAAGTAATTAAATTTGTAACCGATATTGAAATATAAACCTATAATCATATGATTGACGTTAAAGAGACACTGAAGAGCGCTGAAGACAAGATGAAGAAAAGCGCCAGCTTCCTTGAAGGTGAACTGTCACGTATCCGTGCAGGACGTGCTAATATAGCTATTCTCGATTCCGTACGCGTGATGTCGTACGGACAGATGGTGCCTTTGAATCAGGTCGCTGCCTTGCAGGTGCCTGATGCCCGCACGATCACGATCCGTCCTTGGGAGCGTAAGGCTATCAAGGATATTGAGAAAGGCATCATGGATTCGGATGTCGGCATCACGCCGGAGAACAATGGCGAGATGGTCATTCTCCGTTTCCCACAGCCCACAGAGGACCGGCGTAAGGAGCTTGTGAAGCAGTGCAACAAGATTGGTGAGCAGGCTAAGGTGCAGGTGCGCAACGTACGTGGTGAGTACAAAGACAAATTGAAGAAAGCCGTCAAGGACGGGCTCTCTGAGGATCAGGAGAAGGATGCCGAGGACAGCCTTCAGAAGCTTCACGACAAGTATATCAAGACCATTGATGCGACGTTGGCTGCGAAGCAGAAAGAGATCATGACGATCTGATTCTCCTCTCATTTGTATTTTGACCCTTATTCAATGCATGGATTAGTCATCAAGAACACAGGATTCTGGTACACCGTGTTGACCGACGACGGACAGACGGTGGAGAGCAAGGTGAAGGGAAAGTTCCGGCTTAAAGGCATCCGCTCCACCAATCCTGTGGCTGTGGGAGACGGCGTGGAGATCATCATCAACGAGGAAGGGCAAGGGCTCATCACGGCGATCGATGACCGTAAGAACTATATCATTCGCCGTGCCACGAACCTCTCCAAACAGAGCAGCATCATCGCCTGTAATCTCGATCAGGCTTTCCTTGTCGTCACCGTGGCGCATCCAGAGACCTCCACAACCTTCATCGACCGTTTTTTGGCTTCCTCGGAGGCTTATTCGGTGCCGGTAGTGCTCATCTTCAACAAAACGGATCTTCTCGATGCCGATGAGTGCCATTACCAGGACATGATGGTGAACCTGTATGAGACTGTCGGCTACCCATGTCTCCAGATCTCTGCTGAGACGGGCGAGGGTATTGAGCCGCTGCGCGCGATGCTGAAAGATAAGGTGACGCTGCTCAGTGGAAACAGTGGAGTGGGGAAGTCGACGTTGCTCAACCTCTTTGTGCCCGGGACGGATGCGCGTGTGGCGGACATCAGTGATGCCCACGATACGGGTATGCATACTACGACCTTCTCTGAGATGGTGGCTCTCCCTGAGGGCGGATGGCTCATCGATACGCCAGGTATCAAAGGCTTCGGCTCCTTTGATATGGAACCGGAAGAGATAGGAAGTTACTTCAAGGAGATCTTCAAATTTTCAAAAGACTGCCGTTTCTCTAATTGTACACATACGCATGAACCGGGTTGCGCCGTGCGCAAAGCCGTGGAGGAACATTATATCGCTGAGAGCCGCTACAACAGTTATCTCTCAATGCTTCAGGATAAAGACGAGAACAAGTACCGCGAAGCATACTGATATGCTGCGATTCCTGTGCGTAAGAAATGTTGCAGTGGCCGCCATTGGAGGCGGCCACTGCAACCAAGACCCAACCCCGTTTCAACCGAACAATTTTAGATTTCTTATGTTCGCTTTCTTACAGGCATGCGCCGAGCGATAGGAAAACGGTGGTGGTGTTTCCCAAACCGAGGTTAAAAACTTTGCTCCCCTTGTACATCATGTGGTTGCGGCACGAATAGATGTTGTAGTCGGAGAAGCTTACGCCGAGGGAGAGCATTCCGAACTCGTTGTAGAAGGAGAGGGCGTTGCGGATGCGCCAGGCGAGCCATTTGCCCCCATGGTTCTTCACCTTCACGTTGCCTTCCGGATAATAAGAAGTACCCGGAAGGGGAACGGGCGAGATCCACATCGCATCGTTCTTCGGCACCGACATGACGAGCATCGGGTCGCAGCGAAGCATCATTCCCCACGAGCGGTCGTGGGAGAACCACACCGTCGGAGTGCGGAAAGAGAGCATGGGGAGAAAGTTGAGGCGTAGGACTGCGTCTTTTTCGTAGTGATATGCATAACCATGGTTCTCATCGCGCGACTGTTGGTCGGCAACATCGTTCTTGTCATATTCCAGGCCGAAGCCAACCCCCATATATTTCAATGCATACCACTGATAATCAAACTGGAAACTATAGGTCTGATCTGCCGCTGTATTGATGTTGAACGAGAAACTCAGCATCTGTCGCGGAATCCGGTGCGCTTCCTTTTTCTCTACGTTCATCAGCGAGTCGAGGTTGATCGCTGAGGCTTGCTGTGCGACCAGGCAAAGGACTGCGAGGAGGGAAAGTACTCTTTTCATTTCATTTTCAATTATTTGTAAAGGCAAAATTACATATAATCTTCAAAAAAGTCGTAACTTTGCAGTGGTTTTTACCCATTGTATGGACGGTATCCCACTGTCAGTGCGTAATTATTGCAATAATACATATAAAGTTAAATGGATTTCATCAGGACATTGTTTGAAGGCTCGCATGCTTACTGGGGCGGCGGCGTTTCTCACTCTATCTTTATCCTTGCCTTGGTCATCACCCTTGGCTTGTTGCTGGGCAGGATAAAGGTTAAGAACATTTCTTTAGGGCTGACCTGGGTGCTCATCGTCGGCATCATCTTCGGCTATTTCAACCTCAACCTCAACGTGGAGCTGCTCCACTTCCTCCGCGAGTTTGGCCTTGTGCTCTTCGTCTATTCGTTGGGCTTGCAGGTCGGTCCGGGCTTCTTCGCCTCATTCAAGAAAGGTGGACTGCAGCTAAACATGCTCGTACTCATCACGATCTTCATCAGTATCTTTACCGCTATTGGTGTCTATTACGCCACGGGCACGCCGATCACCGCCATCGTCGGTATTCTGTCGGGTGCGGTGACCAACACGCCGGGGATGGGTGCTGCCCAGCAGGCTTTCTTCAGTATCAAGGGCGTGGAGAGCCCAGACATCGCAACAGGTTATGCCTTGGCTTACCCGATGGGTGTCATTGGTGTTATCCTCGCTTTCATCCTGCTGCGCTTCATCCTTCGCATCAAACCTTCGGAGGAGGAGAAGACTGCTGAGACCGGTGAGGGCCAGCCTGAGCTCCTCGCCGTGCGCTCCATCACCTTGGAGGTTACCAACGAGCGCATCGACAATGTTGCCGTGGCCGAGGTGAAGCATATCGTAGGCCGTCATTTCATGATTTCGCGTATCGTCAGTCATGACGATACCCACCATAACGCCATCGTCAATGGTCAGACACGCCTCCATCTCCACGACAAGCTCCTCGTCGTGGTTGCACCTCAGGATATTGATGCCGTGACAGCGCTCATTGGACAGCCCACAGAGGTCGACTGGAGCCAGTTTGAGAAGGAACTGATCTCTCGCCGTATCATCGTCACCCGGCCGGAGCTTCAGGGTAAGACCCTTGTGTCGCTCGATATCAATGGCAACTTCAATGCCACCGTGACGCGTGTCAACCGTAATGGTGTGGACCTCGTGGCCCATCCTCATCTGCGTCTGCAGCTCGGCGACCGGCTCACGGTAGTGGGCTCTGAACTCGCCCTGAGTAAGGTCGACAAGGTGCTCGGTAACCAGATGAAGCGTCTCAACTATCCGAACCTCATCCCGATCTTCTTCGGTATTGTCCTCGGCTGTCTGCTCGCCAACCTCCCGATTCCTATCCCCGGCATTCCCACGCCAGTGCGTCTGGGGCTTGCCGGTGGGCCGTTCATCGTGGCTATCCTCATGGGTTACTTCGGCCCGCGTTATCACCTTGTGACATACAACACGATATCCGCCAATATGATGCTGCGTGAGATGGGCATCAACCTCTTCCTCGCCTGTGTGGGGTTGGGAGCCGGTCAGGACTTCTTCCGTACGCTTATCAACGAGCAGGGCTTGCAGTGGATTGGCTATGGCCTCATCATCACGATGATTCCTATCCTTCTGGGAGGTATCATTGGCCGCTATGCTTTCCATATCAACTACTATACGCTCATCGGTGTGCTCTCGGGTGGCAACACGAATCCCCCAGCCCTGGCTTATGCCAACGACCGCACGGCAAGCGATACCCCGTCTGTGGGTTATGCCACGGTTTATCCGTTTGCCATGCTGCTGCGTATTATCTCCATCCAAATCTTAATGATGATATTCCTGTCATAGGGATGCTTTCTTCTCTTTGATGTTCAGATAATTTATTTCAGTATAATCTATAGTTAGAAATAATGGAAACAAAAGACATATTCGGGTTCCTGAAAGGGCACAAGACCACTCAGGACGAACATGCAGAGCGCATCACGAGTCTTGAGGAGCGTATGGTAGACCATGAGACGAAGCGTGATGAGGATGCCACGTCCGTGCAGCTCCTCCGTCGTAAGCTCGACCTCCTCGTGCGCACCGGTGCCTTGCTCATGGCGAGCAATGCCGACTGCGAGCGTATCATGCGTAACATGAAGCGTTGCGAGGCGTATCTCGGACTGCCGGAGGAGTACATCCACATCGCGCTCAACTTCGATATCATCATGGTGAATCTCTCCGATGAGACTCACTCTTTCTCCAAATATCAGCGTGTCGACTCCCACTGCGTTGAGTTTACGGTCATCTCGAAGATCAGCAAGATGCTGTGGACTGCTATCCGTGAGGACTGGGATCTCGACAGGTACGAGCAGGAGTTGGAGGCGCTGAAGCATGTCCACAAGCAGTATTCGCCGTGGATGATTGCTTTCTGTGCCGGTTTTGCTTGTGGAGGCTTCTGTGTGCAGTTCGGTTGTGACTGGCCTGCCTTCTTCTATGCTTCCATCCCCGCTATCCTTGGTTTCCGCCTGAAGATGTATCTCGGTAAGCTCCACTGGAACGGGTATGTAGGCATCGCCATCAGTGCTTTCGTCGCTACACTCATCTGCTGGCTTACAACCTTCATCAGTCTGAACCCGACGATTGCCGCTGCGCTGCCTTCCTTCCTCCATTCCGACACACCTTATCATCCGTTGATGGCGTGCACGCTGTTCATCGTGCCGGGTGTCCCTCTTATCAACTTTGTGACCGACATGGTGTCTAACCATGTGCGTGTGGGGTTGACGCGTGCCATGATCACGCTGATGATCATCATCGCTATGTCGTTTGGTATCGTGTTTGCCATTCAGATCTGTGGCATTGACAACTTCGTCAAGGATCTCTCGATGACCCCGCACAACACGTTCCTCGACTATGCCATCGCTGCTGCCGTGTCGTCCATGGGCTTCGCTACCATCTATAACACGCCGAAGCGTATCATGCCCGTGCTTGCCGTGACAGGTATCATTGCGGTCTGCACACGCAACTTCGTCAACCTCGGACCGTCCAATGGTAACATAGGTCTCGATCAGGGTATCATCATCGGTTCCTTTGTAGGCTCGTGTGTCGCCAGTCTCATCGCTACGAAGTCGCAGCATATCCATCATATTCCTCATCAGGTCATCGCTATTCCTTCGGTCATCCCGATGATTCCTGGTGTGATGATGTATCGCTCACTCTTCGGCTTCATCCAGATGGATGGTGTCATCGGTGAGCTCACCTTCGCCTTCAACTGGGCTATCAAAGCTTCGCTGGTCATTCTCTTCATCGCTTTAGGTGTGGCTATTCCGAACATTTTCGTCCGTCGTCTTATCCAGCCGAAGCGTAA
Source organism: uncultured Prevotella sp. (assembly GCA_900315955.1). Classification (GTDB taxonomy): domain Bacteria; phylum Bacteroidota; class Bacteroidia; order Bacteroidales; family Bacteroidaceae; genus Prevotella. Next base: position 30,963 of record ONBC01000006.1, on the reverse strand, counting down.
GGAAAAGCTCCTCAAGCTTGTCAAGGAACGCCATGAGAAGCACCACGATATGGTGGATCTGAAGGAAATTGAATAGTTAGAAGTTAAGAATTAAGAGTTAAGAATTAAGAGTTTGGAGTTAAGAATCAACAGCACTAATTCTTAACTCCTAATTCTTACCTCTTAATACTTACTCCTAATTTTTAACTCCTAACTCTTAACTTATAAAGTCACAGGCACCACGAGTTTCATCGTGATGTTGCGGCCCATGTTGTAGATGCCTTGGTGACCATTGTCGGGCGTTGCTTCCACATATTTCAGTCGGCTGAGGTGACTCTGATAGGCGCGGTCGAAGAGGTTTGTGCAGCCGAGATAGAGGCTGGCACGTTTCACGTCATGAATCTTCAAGTCGGTACCGGCGAGGATATTAAACAATGTGTAGGAGGATGTTGCTGTCTCCGTGCCGTTGAGCGCATAGAAATGGTTCTGACGCAGGTCGCACTCGGCTTGCAAGGCAATGTAGGTGTTGTTCAGAACTTTGCCGTCACGGATGAGGTCGTAACGCAGGTCGCTGGTGAAGCGAGGTGCCGGTGTCCAGGGAAGATATTTGCTCTCGTGCGGCTGGTGGAGTTGTACACTGTTGACATAAGAGAACGTGTTCTGGAAGTGGAGGCGATCAATAGGATGGAGGTCTATGCTCGCTTCTCCGCCGAGCATCCGCGCATTACCCTGACGGTACTGATACGTATCGTAGCCTTCGGTTTTAATGTCCGCCAACTTATCCGTGAAGATATAGTTGTCGATGAAGTTGGCAAAAAGCGATAACTGGAAGGAGATGAGATTGGAGGTATAGTCCCATCCTGCATCCATCTGCCAAGAATATTCCGGATGGAGGTTCCCATTGCCGAGCTCGTATCTCACAGAGCCTTCGTGCACCCCGTTGGAGCTCAGTTCGCTGAGGTTCGGAGCCCGGAAGCCGCGGGCGAGGTTGAGGCGTATATTCATCTTCGGGCTGACCGCATAGACGGCACCGACGCTCCCTGTGAAAGCAGAGAAGTTGCGACTGAGCTGTGTGAAAGTGTTCTCCAAAGCGAAGGTGTGGAGATGCCGGTTGTCGAATCTCACGCCACCGCTGAGCGTGAATGCTCCGACCTTGTATGAACTCGTGGCGTAGGCACCGATGTCGAAAAGGTTATAAGCTGGAATGAGGTACTCGTCGCCCTCATTAAGCATTTTCTGGTACATGCCGTTGATACCCGTGGCAAGGTTCCAGTCACTCGTGAGCGGAAGCCGGTATTTAAGATCATAGTTGACGGTGTGGAGCTTCATGTCGAGGCCGGGTGCCGTCGGACTGTCCTCATATTCCTGCCGGTGGTTCTGCTGATAGGCGAGGATAGCTTGTAGCGTGCCGTTGCCAAGGAAGAACGAGTTGTCACTCACCACTTTATAGTGATATACTTGTTGGAAAGGCAGTTGCCTACCATAGGTGTAACTGTCGCTGCGCTCGCCCTCGGCGATGCCTGGTGTGAGGTTGTAATAGCTCAGTTTCAAATGTGTGTATCCCCAACTCCGGTTGATACCTGCCATTCCCTCTGCTGCCCGTTCGCGATACTGAGATCCGACGACATATTGATCAATCTTGTCTTTGTAAGCATGGGCCAAGGTCTGTGACCATCGTGCGTTCCACACGATACCATCCTCGTTGCCTTTGAAGTTGACGGAGTATCCGAAAAGTCCGTTATTGGTTTGATATTGTGTCTCAGCGTTTGCCTCCATCGTTCCGAGGGGTGCAGTAGGCTCATCGTGGAAGATGATGGCACCGCCCATGGCATCACTGCCATACATCAATGAGGCAGGACCTTTGAGGATCTCTGCGGACGATACACTTTCGGGGTCTATCTCTACGCCGTGCTCTTCGCCCCATTGGTTACTTTCCTGTCGGATCCCGTCGTTGACGACAACGACCCGGTTGAAGCCGAGACCGCGCACGACGGGCTTTGAGATGCCGCCACCTGTCGTGACCTGAGAGACACCGGGCTGGAAGCTCAGGGCGTCGATGATGTTCGTTGAAGGTGTAGCTGCTAACATGGTCTTGCCGACGACAGCGATGGGTGTCGGCGAGTCTTTCATCAGAGCCTGTCCTGTGAGACCAGTCACAACGACCTCGTTGATCATGGCGTCCGATTCGTCCATCTTGAGGTTGAGCGTGTGTGTCGTCGAGAGGTCGATATTTTTGACGATGGTCTTATGCCCAAGATAACTCACCTGGATAGGTGTCGTCTTGTCGGGGAGGCGCGTGAGTTCATAGTGCCCATCCGCATCTGTCGTAGTACCATTGGAGAGTTCTGGGAAATAAATAGTCACACCAACAAGTTTCTCTCCGCTCTTCTTGTCAGTGATGGTTCCTGAAAGGATGTTGTCACCATTCAGGGTATCTGCCACGGCAGCCAAGCATGAGCATACCGTGAGCAGAAGAAATATGATTCTGTTCATGAGGAAAAATAATAATAAATGAATGGATTACCGAATAAGCTGTGTTTACCCGTAAACGGGTAAGCACAGTACCTACATTTTACCCGTAAACGGGTAAGCACAGTACCTACATTTTACCCGTAAACGGGTAAACACAGTACCTAAATTTTACCCGTAAACGGGTAAACACAGTACCTAAATTTTACCCGTAAACGGGTAAACACATTACCGCATCGGTGGGCCACGGAGCGCACAGACCCTTTGCTTCCTCAGACAAAGGGTATAGGAGGCTTTGTAACCGAGAGAAAAAGCAAAGCCGCAGACAGTGAGGACCGTAAGCTGGGTGCCGGCTACAAAAGGCAAGGCCAGGAACGTGCAAAGCACGCAGTGGTCGATAGTGAAGGTGTTGGACGAGAGGTGACCGTTGTGATGGATGTGATGCAAACAAGCATAGCACGTCGTGGCCGTCTGACCCTGCTCATATTTGTGCGTATGGAGCGAAGCTAACAAGAGCATAGGTATGAACACTCCCAAGAGTATCCATGCACTTAGTTGCCGCTTATGATTCTGATTTCTCACAAATAGTCTTTTCTCGTTTGCAAAGTTAGTGTTTTCTTATTATAATTGGAAAGATTTTAATAATTTTGCCAAGAAAATAAACAAATAATAGGGAAATGTCGATAAAACTGAAGCGTTCGGACGAGGAGATGCGTTGGAAGGTTCTCTCTTCTCAATATGTAGTGAAAGAACCGTGGATGACGGTTCGTAAAGACAAACTGATGCTGCCCGACGGCCGTATCAAGGATGACTACTGGTCGTTGGAATATCCCGACTGGATCAATGTCATTGCTATCACGAAAGACGGCAAGTATCTCTTTGAGCGTCAGTACCGGCATGGCTTGGATGTTGTGGAGTGGGAGATTCCTGCCGGCGTGATAGAGAAAGGAGAGGAGCCTATGGCGGCTGCCCAACGTGAGCTGATGGAAGAGACCGGCTTTGGCGGTGGTGAATGGGAACCATTCATGAACCTTTGTCCCAACCCCGGTACTAATAACAATATCGCCCACACGTTCCTTGCCCGGGGCGTGGAACATGCAGGCGCGCAACATTTTGATGCCAATGAAGACTTGGATGTCTACCTCCTCACGGCGGAGGAGGTGCGTGGCATCCTGGAACGGGGTGAGATCATGCAGGCGTTGATGGCTGCTCCGTTGTGGAAGTTAGTTGCAACCCGCGGTCTGTGATCGTGATCAGGTGACGCTTGTAGAGGTCACCGACCGCTTTCTTAAATACTTTCTTACTTACCTGGAACGTACGCTTGATATCATCGGGCGCACTCTTGTCGCCAAAGGGGCAGAAGCCGTCATGGCTCTTGATCCATTCGAGGAGCGTGTCGGCAAAGTCGAGTGTCTGGCGACGTCCGGTAGGCTGAAGGATGATGTCGAGCTTGCCGTCGGGACGCACCTTCTCCACGAAGCCTTTCAGTTGGTCTCCCGTGTGGATATACTGGAAGATCTGATCACGATAGACGAGCCCTTGGTACTGGTTGTTGACGATGACCTTGAAGCCAAGGTCCGTCTTCTGCCATACCAGCAGGTCGGCCTCCTGTTTTTCTTTCAAGCCTGCAGACTTAGCAGACTTGAGATATTTGTCAATCTTTGCTGTTGCTACGATGCGGTAGCTTTCCTCATCGAGATGGATGTAGACGATGTAGCTTTCGCCAATCTCCATCTTTTTCTTTTGTTCGCGGAACGGGCAGAAGAGATCCTTCATCAGACCCCAGTTGAGGAAGGCACCGTACTGGTTCACCCAGGTGCATTCGAGGCACGCAAAGTCGCCCACCTTGGCAAGGGGAGTCTCCGTCGTAGCCACTAACCGTTCCTCCTGATCAAGATAGACGAAGCAACGAACACGGTCTCCGACCTTCGTTCCTTCCGGTACGTATTTCTTTGGCATGAGAATATCCCCCTCACGGCCTCCGTCAAGGAAGATGCCGAAGGTCTCCTTGCCACCGGTAGAGTGGGGATTGTCGCGCTGAGCAAGGCGCGTGACGGTGAGCGTGTTGTAGTCGCCCAAGCGCAATGAAGTCGTTTCGTGTTCCATAATTATAATGTTATTTCTCCTGAGCCGTAGCATTTATGATGGTCCGCATCGTAGATGACGCAGAACTGACCGGGTGCCACACCATGAATCTTGTCTTTACTGTGGATCGTATAAGTGTCGTCACCGTTATCGACGACCGTTGCTTCGTGAGAGTCGGGTGTATGACGAATCTTGAAAGTGACATGCTCGGGAAGCGACGTGACACCTTCTGTGAGGAAGTCGAAGCCGTGAATGATAAAGTCGCTCTTGTAAGCCGTCTGCGGATCATAGCCATGACTGACGTAGAGAATATTATTCTCAGCGTCTTTCTTCACGACGAACCACGGGCCGCCACCGAGTCCGAGACCTTTGCGCTGTCCGATGGTATGGAACCAGTGTCCTTTATGCTCACCAATTTTCTTTCCGGTCTCCAGTTCGATGACATCCCCCGTCTTCTCTCCGACATAGCGCCGGATATACTCATCGTAGTTGATGTTTCCCAAGAAGCAGATGCCTTGCGAGTCTTTACGCTTGGCATTGACGAGATGCTCGCGTTCAGCGATCTCTCTTACCTCATTTTTGACATAGTGTCCGATGGGGAAGAGTGCTTTCTTCAGTTGCCACTGATAGATCTGTGCGAGGAAGTCGGTCTGATCTTTTACGGGGTCAGGACTCGTTGTAAGCCATTTGCGGCCATCTATCCATTCCGTCTGAGCATAATGCCCGGTAGCGATGAGGTCATAGTCGTGTCCCATCTTCTCATCGAAGGCACCGAACTTGATGAGGCGGTTGCACATCACGTCGGGGTTGGGCGTGAGCCCTGCCTTCACTTTCTCCATGGTGTAGCGTGTCACCTGCGTCCAGTACTCCTTGTGACAGTCGACAACCTGCAGCCGGCAGCCGTATTTGGCAGCCACCGCTGTTGCCATCTCAAGATCTTCCTCCGAGTTACAGTCCCATTCCTCTTTCTCTTCAGGTCCAATCTTGATGTAAAAACAGTCGGGGTGGATACCGCGTGAGGCAAACTCGTAGACCACCACGGAGGAGTCTACGCCGCCACTGAGCAATACTGCGATGCGCTGGTCTTTTATCTTGTCGTAATCAATCATCGTTGTCTTTTTCCCTCCTAATTTTTTTCCCTCCTAATTTTTTCCTCCTTATTTCTTTTCATCTGTTGTCTTTTGACTTCCTTTCGTTTCTTCCTCCAGCCGCTTCTCTTCCATGGCTTTGTTGTAAGCATCGACGATAGGGTCACCGGTGGTGTCCATCTCCTGGAACTTCTGCCGTACGATCTTCAAATGTTTACGATCGCGCCGTCCACGGCGGTCAAGAATATTGGCGAGGTCGAAACTGCCAAGTACGCCCGACTTGGGACTGGGCAGCGGGTTGTAGCCGACACCTCTTTTCACTTGTTGGTTGATATCGTTCTTTCCCCATACTGTCACCTCATTGATGGCAGAGCCCGCCGGGATGAGAGACGTTGTATCTTTCAGTTCCTTGGCAAGTAAACGTTCCGGGATATAATTGTGTTTAAACACGGTGAGCGTATCAAACGATGCAGGCACATAACAGATACCGCGCCAGTTGGTGGTGTCACGATACCCTGCTTTCGTACTCACAATAACGCCTCGCATGGGGACCTTTGTCTCAATATCGACAACAACGAGCTTTTTTCGCTGTGGCTCCTGTGCCGTTGAGCAAAGGGCAGTGAGCGCGAATATGAAGGAAAGAATATATCTGAGCATAATGAATGTAGATAGAGGGGATAGGAGCTATAGATGCTATAGAAGCTATAGATGCTATAGATGCTATAGAAGCTATAGGCTGTTCCTTTAACCGATAATTTTATTCCAATCGTCGAGCAGCTCCGTGATCTTCTGATAGAGGAGGTTGGGCTTCTCCGCGAGCAGGTCGCTGTCGGGGAGAGGTCCGCTGTTGATGCCGATGGTGAAACATCCAGCTGCTACTCCTGCATGGATTCCTAAGGGCGCATTCTCTACGACGATGCCTTCCCACGGTTTTAGGTTGCCAGCTTTCCGCAGTCCGGTGAGATAAGGATCGGGATCGGGCTTACCTCGCGTGACATCATAAGCTGTCGTGATATGGTCTGGCGCGAGCCATTGTCCAAAGTCGTGATGAAGTCGTGCGATGAGTGGCTTCTGTGCACTTCCCGTGACGACATTCACCGATAGTCCTGCATCCGTGATGCGCTGCATGAGTTCCTTCACACCCTCGAAGATAGGCGCCTCTGGCATGGCATGGAAGATGTTGCTCTTCACTCCATACATCTCTTTGGCTTTCTCATCAGAGATATCAATGCCTTTCTGTTGCTTGACGAGCATCTTCACGGTGTCGAAGCCGCGTGCCCCTTCTGTAGCGTACGCATCGTGGGCTGTCATGTTGATGCCGAACTGTGCCATGGACTTCTGCCAGGCAATGGCATGATGCGGCATGGAGTCGTAGAGCACGCCGTCCATATCGAAAAGCACGGCCTTGGGGTGGAACGCCACCCCAGAGGTCGTGTTATAAGAGTTGATGGCTTGTTGGATATCCATCATTGAGTATTTATCACTAATAGTATTTACCACTAATTACTTCTCCTCGGCGAGACGCTTCTGGATAGCAACTGTCTCGTCCTCGTAGCCGGGCTTGCCAAGCAGGGCGAACATGTTCTTCTTATAAGCCTCTACACCAGGCTGGTTGAATGGGTTCACACCCTCCAACAGACCGCTGATGCCACAAGCCTTCTCGAAGAAGTAGATGACCTGACCGAGATAGTACTCATCCAGCTTAGGAACGCTGACGCGGATGTTAGGAACACCCCCGTCGACGTGAGCCAGACGTGTGCCGAGCTCAGCCATCTTGTTGACAGCATCCACGCGCTTGCCCTCTAAGAAGTTGAGTCCGTCGAGGTTCTCATCATCGTGTGGGAAGAGGAGCTTGCGGTTAGGCTGCTCGATAGAGATGACGGTCTCAAAGATCGAACGCTCACCCTGCTGGATCCACTGTCCCATAGAGTGGAGGTCTGTGGTGAAGTCGCAGGCTGCCGGGAAGATACCCTTGCCATCCTTACCCTCGCTCTCTCCGTAGAGCTGTTTCCACCACTCTGCGATGAAGTGAAGCTTGGGCTGGAAGTCAGCGAGAATCTCAATCTTCTTGCCAGCTTGTGTATAGAGTGCCTGACGTGTAGCGGCGTACTGTGCAGAGATGTTCTCCTCGAACGGAACGTCGACGGCCGTAGCTTTTTCCATATCGCGTGCACCCTTGACGAGGGCCTTGATGTCGAATCCTGCTACAGCGATAGGCAGCAGACCTACTGGTGTGAGGACAGAGAAACGGCCACCTACATTGTCGGGGATGACGAACGTCTTGTAACCCTCTTTCTCTGCTGTCTTACGGGCAGCGCCCTTGACAGCGTCTGTGATAGCAACGATGACATCTTTGGCCTCGTCCTTGCCACGCTGAGCCTCGCACTGTTTCTTCAACAGACGGAAGGTGAGGGCTGTCTCTGTTGTTGTGCCACTCTTGGAGATGTTGATGACACCAAACTTCTTGTCCTTGAGATAATCGATCAGTTCAGCGAGGTAATCTTCAGAGATGCTGTTACCAGCAAAGATGACGTTAGGAGCCTTCGAACCATCGTTGACGAGCCACTGCAGTGAGTTGCCGAGGGCTTCAATGACGGCGCGGGCACCGAGGTAGGATCCACCAATACCAGCTACGACAACCGTGTCGCACTTAGCACGGAGCAGTTCGGCGCAAGCCTCGACATCGTTAAGAAAATCGTCTGTGATCTCTGAGGGAAGGTGGAGCCAGCCCAAGAAATCATTACCTGCACATGTGCCGTTCTCAAGAGCTTCCTGAGCGGCTTTGACCTTAGGCTCATAATCCTTCACTGCATTGGCAGCGAGGAACTGAGCAGCCTTGGAGGTGTCTAACTTAATGTTTTCCATGATGACAAAATTACATGCATTGAGGACAGAAAGACATAAAGAACATATTTTTTATAAAGACAGATCTACTTTTCTATAAAGACAGATCCACTTTTCTATAAAGACAGATCCACTTTTCTGTATAGACAGAGCTTGCTTTATGTGTAGAATATGTTTCCAATATCTTTGAGCTTCGTTGCTTTTGTTATTTGATTAAAATTATAGTTTACGATACGTTTTATATTTTCGTTTTATTTCTATTTTATCACTGCCAAAATTGACGAGGATACCATTCTCGATGTTCAGCGCAGTGAGGTAGTTGACGAGTTGCACCTCGTTTTCCAGTGACAGATGTTGAGTAGCCTTCAGTTCGATGATGATGTTTTTGTTTACAATCATATCTGCTTTATAGCTCCCCACGACATGATTTTTATAAAAGACATTGATGGGTACTTCCGTTTCTACCGGAATACCCTGATCTTTGAGTTCGATATACAGTGCATTCTTGTATACCTTCTCAAGGAATCCGGGCGAGAGTACACCGCGCACATTATAGATGCATTGGATAATCCTCTTTATGAGTAGCTCATCATTTGCACTATCCATATTTATGTTGTTTTATAAGTTCAAAAAACTTGTTTATAACAATCTATCAAAATATGTCTTCATGTCTATTTGTCAACAATATATTTATATGTCAGCAATATTTTTATATGTCAACAATAAATTTATATGTCAGCAATATGTGTTTTATGTCTTTCTGTCAATATGTATTTTATGTCTTTCTGTCTACCAACTTGTCTTTATGTCAACCTCACGGTCAGCGCCAGGATGGCTTCCGCCGGGTTCATCTGTCGATAGAGGATGTCGTAAACGGTGTCGAGAATCGGCATGTCTACATGCGCCTGCTTGTTAAGCTCTGCCATACACTTTGTGCCGTAGTAGCCTTCCGCCACCATCTTCATCTCGAGTTGTGCACTTTCTACGCTATATCCTCTGCCAATCATCGTACCGAACGTACGATTACGTGAGAAGTTAGAATAACAGGTCACGGCGAGGTCACCGAGGTACACACTGTCGCAGATATTTCTTTTCGCTGGTGATACCGCTGTCAGGTATCGGTCCATCTCGCGTACACAGTTGGTGAGCAATACCGCCATGAAGTTGTCGCCATAGCGCAGTCCGTTGCAGATCCCCGCGCAGATGGCGTAGACGTTTTTTAGGACGGCTGCATACTCGATGCCGACGATGTCCTCAGATGTCTCCACACGTACGTAATCGCTGCGCAGCACGTTGGCGAACGCCTCTGCCGTTTTCTCATCCGTGCATCCTATCGTGAGATAGGTGAGCCGGTTCATCGCCACCTCTTCGGCGTGCGAGGGACCACCGATACACAGGATATGTTCCTGCGGCACGTTGTAACGGGTGTGGAAATATTCGCTCACGACCATGTCCTCGTCCGGCACGATGCCTTTGACCGCCGTCACGATCGTCTTGGCGCTGATGTCTGTCGTGAGCTTGGCTAAGTGATTCTTCAGATAAGGCGAGGGCGTGACGAAGATGAGTGTGTCGTATTTCCGGGCTATCTCATTAAGATCCGCCGAGAACGTTATCTGGTTCGTGTCGAAGTTGAGCGCCGTGAGATAGGCAGGGTTATGTCCGAGCTTCTTAAACTCCGCGATGCGGTCACTTCGTCTCATGTACCACCCGATATGACCCGTCCGTGCCACCACCATCTTGGCGATGGCGGTAGCCCACGAGCCACCTCCGATGATGGCGATGCCACCTTCGATGCCGCCCCATGGTTTCATGGGGTGCAGCACTTTCTGCCAAAGGTTGTTGAAGAAGCTCATTGTTGTTGTTCGGATGTTAATTGTAAATTCGGACGGTCCCAAGGGCGCGCCTTTAGATACGGACGGTCCCAAAGGCCGCTCCTGCTAAGCGCGGTCGATCCACTGCTGGATGGTGTCGAGATCCGGCTTGTCGTAGCCGAGCTTGTATTTCTTGTTGATCTCGAGCATCTTCTGCTGCAGCGCCTGCGCCTTGACATCCTTGATGTCGGAGATGAGGTTATAGCCGGCTTTGCGCAGCACGTAGACCCAGTTCTCGGGCACCCCGATCTTGTCTTCCCAGTCCTTGACACTTGTCTGTGGCATTTTCACCTCAGGCTTAAGCTGTGGGAAGAGCATGACCTCCTGGATGAAGTCCTTAGCGGTCATGAGCATCACGAGGCGGTCGATACCGATACCGATACCGCTCGTCGGCGGCATGCCGTACTGCAGGGCGCGGAGGAAGTCGTGGTCGATGACCATCGCTTCGTCGTCACCTTTGTCGGCCAGCTTCATCTGGTCGATGAAACGCTGCTCCTGGTCGAGCGGGTCATTGAGCTCGGAGTAGGCGTTGGCCAGCTCCTTACCGTTGACCATGAGCTCGAAGCGCTCTGTCAGACCTGGCTTAGAACGGTGCATCTTCGTCAGCGGCGACATCTCAACCGGATAGTCGATGATGAATGTCGGCTGGATATACGTGCCCTCGCAGAAGTCGCCAAAGATCTCGTCGATGAGCTTACCCTTGCCCATGGCATCCGTGATGGTATCCATCTTGAGCTTGTTCACGGCGATGTCGCGGATCTCTTCCTCTGTCTTGTCGGAGAGGTCATAGCCTGTCTTCTCCTTGATGGCGTCGAGGATCGTGACGCGTGGGAACGGAGCTTTGTAGCTGATGACCTTGCCGTCGGGATAGTGAACCTCCGGCGCGCCGTTGACAGCGATACAGATCGTCTCAAGCATCTTCTCCGTGAACGACATCATCCATTTGTAATCCTTGTAGGCCACGTAGAGCTCCATGAGCGTGAACTCCGGGTTGTGGTTCTTGTCCATACCCTCGTTGCGGAAAGCCTTGCCGATCTCGTAGACACCCTCGAAGCCACCGACGATGAGGCGTTTCAGATACAGCTCCAGGGCGATACGCAGATACATGTCGGTATCGAGGGCGTTATAGTGCGTGATGAACGGGCGGGCTGTGGCACCCCCGGCGATGGTCTGCAGCACCGGAGTCTCTACCTCCGTGTACCCGGCATCGTCGAAGAATTTGCGCATGGTGCGGATGACGGTAGCGCGGTTGATGAACGTCTGCTTCACGCCATCGTTGACAATCAGGTCCACGTAGCGCTGGCGGGCGCGCATCTCAGGGTCGTCAAACTTGTCGTAAGCCACGCCGTCCTTATATTTCACGATAGGCAGTGGCTTAAGACTCTTAGAGAGCAGTGTGAGCTCCTGCGCGTGAACAGAGATCTCGCCGGTCTGCGTCTTGAACACGAAGCCGCGGATGCCGACAATGTCGCCGATGTCGAGCAGTTTCTTGAAGACCGTGTTGTACATATCTTTGTTCTCACCCGGGCAGATGTCGTCACGGGTGACATAGACCTGGATACGGCCTTTGCTGTCCTGAAGCTCCATAAAACTGGCTTTGCCCATGACACGGCGGCTCATCATACGTCCGGCGATGACGACCTCCGGCTTCTCTCCCTCCTTGAAGTTCTGCTTGATGTCGGTGCTGAAAGCTGTTACGGGGAACTCAGCAGCGGGGTAGGGGTTGATGCCCATCTCGCGCAACTGTTGCAGGCTCTGGCGGCGGCCAATTTCCTGCTCACTCAACTCTAATATATTCATGTCTGATATCAGTTATTTTTTGTCTACATGCAAAGTTACGGTTTTTTCTTCAATACAAAGCACGATTGACAATAATTAGCAGGCAGATGATGTAATTATATTGCGCAAATCCTTGGCGTTACGAAAAAATAATCGTAAGTTTGCAAGACAGTAAATATAAGGACAGCTATATGAATATAGAAAAACAGAAGAAAGTCATTGAGAACCAAGACGGGCTGAGCCGCACGCTGGGCATGGAGTTTCTCTCCACGCCCGACGAGGATACGTGTATGGCCCGTATGAAGGTCGACGGCCGTAACAGTCAGCCTTTTGGGTTCCTCTCGGGCGGTGCCTCCTTGGCTTTAGCAGAGAATCTGGCCGGAGTGGGCTCCATGGCGCTTTGTCCGAAGAAAATACCTGTTGGCATCAATGTGAGCGGCTCGCATGTGCAGGCCGTGCTCGAGGGTGACACCGTGACGGCGTATGGCAAACTGCAGTTTAAGGGCCATACGTTACATGAGTGGCAAGTAGATATCAAGAACTCCAATGGAGAACTTATATCGACGGTCCATGTCACCAATTATCTCATATCTCCGCGAAAATAATATGAACGAAGTTTATTACCGGTTTCCAGACACTTCCCACTACCATCATGTGTGGGGATCGGCGGAGACGTTGCACGATATAGAGAGCCTTGCAGGAAAGCAGGGCTTTGTGTTTGCACCCTTCGAGCCGGGTGGCGAGCACCCGCTCGTCCTCGTCCATACGGATCAAGAGGAGATCGCATCCACAGACAGCGAGCCGGTGGACACGGCGACGAGCGTGTTGAACGAAACCGATCATCATGCAGCGTATCAGGAGGCTTTTGCGAAGATGCATGCCCAGATAGATAACGAGAAACTGTGGAAAGTGGTGCTGGCGCGCCGTTCGGATATCGAACTGGCACAGCCACTCGATGTCCGGGCACTGTTTATCAAGGCCTGTCAGATGTATCCGCATCAGATGATCGCTCTTGTCCATACCGAGGCCACGGGCACATGGCTCATGGCAACGCCTGAGCTGTTGCTCGGAAGGACTGGGGACCGTTGGGCTACGATGGCGTTGGCGGGCACCCTGTCTACTCCCGGTCCATGGGATGACAAGAACATGCGGGAGCAGGCTTATGTGGCTTATTATATCCGTAATTGTTTGCTGCGCCGTTGCTATTGGGTTAATCAGAAGGCGGTGCGAACCACGATGGCTGCCAAACTCTATCATCTGCGTACCGATTTTGAGTTTGCCTTGAGCGATGATGCAGAGATTGTGAAAGTGCTCAACGACCTTTTCCCTACGCCCGCTGTCTGTGGCATGCCGAAGGAGCGTGCCTTAGCGGTCATCAACGACGGTGAGCATTTTGACAGAAAATATTATAGTGGATTCTGTGGGCCATTGAATCTCACGGATACCTCCCATCCCGATGCTTCTCTATACGTCTCTTTGCGCTGCATGCAGATAGAAGGTGCCTGTTGCCATCTCTATGCCGGCGGCGGACTGCTCCGGGAAAGTGATGAAAAGACAGAATGGAAAGAGACGGAAAAGAAAATGGAAACCATGAAAGCGACCCTTAGGTAACGTGACACAACTGAGGCAGGATCGTGACACAACTGAGGCAGGATCGTGACACAACTGAGGCAGGATCGTGACACAACTGAGGCAGGATCGTGACACGGCTGAGGCAGGATCGTGACACGTATGAGGCACGATCGTGACACGTCCGAGGCGCGATGACTTTGAAGTAGAAATGATGTGTTCTGATGATGTATTCTGATAAGGAAAATGTAGGTATTCTTACGGCACTTCTTGTGGCTCACGGTGTGCGTCATGCCGTTGTCTGTCCGGGCTCGCGCAATGCGCCGATCGTGCATAATCTCGATACGTGCCCTTCAATAGCGTGTTATCCTGTTACTGACGAGCGCAGTGCGGGGTTCTATGCCCTTGGTATCGCGCTCGCCACGGGGTTGCCAACGGTTGTGTGTGTCACTTCCGGCACGGCGCTGCTTGACCTCGCCCCGGCTGTGGCGGAGGCTTATTATCAGCATGTGCCGGTCGTCGTGGTGTCAGCGGACAGACCTCCGCAGTGGATTGACCAGCTTGATGGTCAGACGCTGCCCCAAGGCGATGCCTTGGGACGGTTCGTCAGGAAGACGGTGACGCTCCCCGACGTACAGCACGATGTGGAGAGACATTGGTACTGCAACCGGCTCGTGAACGAGGCTTTGCTTGCGGCTGTTCAGGAAGGCGGGGGACCCGTGCATATCAACGTGCCCTTGGACAAACCGTTATATAATTTTACCACGCCAGAACTACCGCAAGAACGCAAGATAACCCTTCTGTCTCCTTGTGCGGCGGTGGATATCGCTCCCATGCTTCAACAGCTCTATGCAGCCAAACGACCGGTGATCGTCATCGGACAGATACAAAAGAAAGAGCTGCCGGAGGCTGTCCTGGAGCATCTCCGGAAGCGTCATTATGTCGTCTTGCAGGAGACGCTGAGTGGGTGCTGCTCCTGGAATATACCCTTTACGGGGGTTGAAGCGCTGAAAGATCTTTCAGAGAAAGGGGATGCCGTCGTGTTCCCCGATTTCATCCTTTACGTGGGCCGCACGTTGGTGAGCCCTCGTCTGAAACAGTATCTCCGCAGGGCGGAGCAGGCGGTCTGTTGGCGTGTGGATGAGCGGGGCGAGATCGCGGATACGTTCATGAATCTCACAGGCATTGTTCAAGCCCGGGCTGCCGATGCCTTGAGCTCCATAGACAGAGAGGCTCCTGCCGGTTGGCATGCTGCCTGGGAAGGCATTCGGTTGAAGGCCGTTTCTTCTCTGAAACACCAGGGCCTCCGATATTCTTCCGTGCTCGCCGTGAAGGAGTTGGAAGAGCTGATCGGGGATCAGGATGTTGTTGAGCATTATGCCAACAGCATGGCGGTGCGTTACGGATGTCTTTATGCCCGACACCATATCTTGTGTAATCGTGGCGTCAACGGCATCGACGGGTCGCTCTCGACGGCAGCGGGCTGCTCCCTGGTGACGAGCAAAAAGGTGTATTGCATCATTGGAGACCTGAGTTTCTTCTACGACCGCAATGCCCTGTGGAACAGCAAGCTGCGTGGTAACCTGCGGATTCTCTTATTAAATAATGGTGGCGGCGGGATCTTCGAGAAGTTCTCTGCGCACCTTCAGGAAGCGGAGGATATGCGTAATGTCATGGCGCAGCATTATACTACGGCAAAAGGTTTTTGTGCCGATAATGACATCGAGTATCATTATGCGGATCAGGAAGACCGTCTCGAACGAGAATTGAAGGCGCTCACGCGGGCAGAGGCTACGCGCCCGGTTGTGCTTGAGGTGAGAACCGATGCGGAGGAGGATTGGAAGAATTATCAAACAACAAAATAACTATGGCAAGAGAATGGAAAAAGATTGAGGGTTTCGACTTTAAGGAAATCCTCTTTGAGGAGTACAATCACATTGCGAAGATCACGATCAACCGACCACGCTATCGCAATGCCTTCACGCCGTTGACCGTGTGGGAGATGAGTCAGGCTTTCACTTATTGTCGTGACCATCTCGACATTCGTGTGGTTATCCTCACGGGAGCCGGTGACAAAGCCTTCTGCTCAGGAGGCGACATGCATGTGAAGGGCCGCGGAGGCTATGTGGGCAGCGACGGGGTGCCCCGCCTCAATGTGCTCGACGTGCAGATGCAGATCCGTCGTCTGCCGAAGCCGGTCATCGCCATGGTCAACGGCTATGCTATCGGTGGCGGTCACGTGCTGCATGTGGTGTGCGACCTGACGATCGCTTCCGACAATGCGCGCTTTGGTCAGACCGGACCGAAGGTCGGCTCTTTTGATGCCGGGCTCGGCGCCTCTTATCTGGCACGTATCATCGGTCAGAAGAAAGCGCGTGAGATGTGGTATCTCTGTCAGCAATATACCGCTGAGGAAGCCTTGCAGATGGGGCTCGTCAATAAAGTGGTGCCGCTGGACAAGCTCGAGGATACCACTGTGGAATGGGCTGAGATCATGATGGAGCGCTCGCCGCTCGCCCTGCGTATGATGAAAGCCGGATTCAATGCGGAGCTCGACGGTCAGGCGGGTATCCAGGAACTGGCGGGCGATGCTACGATGCTCTACTATACCCTCGATGAGGCACAGGAGGGTGGCCGCGCTTTCTTGGAGAAGCGCAAGCCCGATTTCGATAAATATCCGCAGTTCCCATAATCTCAGAGTCTTACGCTTATACGTGCCCCCAGGGTCATCAAGTGGATATATTCGCCGCTCATGTGGCTCTGGGGCGACTGCAGCCCATAGTCGAGGAAGATGCTTCCCATGAGATGCTCCTGCGCCTGATAGTCGATGCTGACACCGGAGGCGAAAGACCAGCCGTCACGGTGCCTAAGGCGAATGCCGTCGATGGTTTTGGTCGGGTACCATATTCTTCCTGCCAGCAGTTTGCTGCCCAAGCTCCACCGGCGGGTGAGGGGCAGGGAAAAGTAAGGTCCTACTCCTATGCGATAGAAGTCAAAGGTATTATCCGGGGCATCCTGGCCGTTGACGATGTATCGGATGTTGGAGATGGTGCCACATGCGCCGATACCGATATAGCGGGAGAAGAACCAGGCTCCTTCCAGACCCATGGTTGTTCCTGTGGATGTCTTAAAGTCATGGTCTTCATTGATGTCATAATCGCTCAGCGGTATATTGAAGCCCCCATAGAGGCTGAAGAACGACGGATAGCCTTCGCCGAACACTTCCTTCCTGTCGTCTGTAGGCAGATGGTTGCGCCCTTTGTCCTTGAAGAGGGCATCCGTAACCCAGTAGGCCATCTCTGTAGCCATAATACCCACACCGGATCCTACCATGACATCGCTGAGCCAGTGCTTGTTGTTGGCTATCCGCATCAGTCCCGTCGTGGTGGCTACGGCATAGGATCCTACGCTGACCCAGGGACTGAGATGGCCGTACTCCTTGCTGAGCATCGTGGCCATCATAAACGCTGTAGCGGTGTGCCCCGAAGGGAAGCTATGGTTGTCGCTGCCATCGGGACGTGTCACGTTGGTCGTATGCTTGCTCAGCTGCACGACAGAGGCCATGAATGCCATGGCGAGGCCGTCCGTGGCTAACATGCGGTCCCAGGAGCTGCGGCTCTTCATGCCGGCGGCTTTCAAGCCTACCATGACAGCGGCGGGCGCAAACTGGAGGTAATTGTCCAAAGGACGTTTGAACATCGGCATGAAGTCGTTGCGCAACGTTCGGAACTTCTTGTCCTGATGTTTCTCTATCAGACCTCCGATGATGAGCGGAGCACCGAAATAAGTAGCCTGAAAGAGCCGGTTTGCTCCGAGGCGGTCTCCAAACTTCATCTTGAGGGGTACAGAGTCAATGGGTGTTGCTGCGCTGTCGGAAGGAGTCATCGATACTTCCGCTGCTTTTGTCTGATACGTTATAGCTATGACTGATAGCAAAGTGAAGATTACTTTCATTTTCTTGATGGTCCATTTCTCCTACAATAATAATATCGGATATCGCTCGATATTATTGTATTTTGTCCAAAATATATATAAACTGACTTCCTAACTCTTTATCTTTTGTGTACTCCCTAAAATCCGCAAGAAGAGCCGGTAATGCCAGTTTTGACTATTTCCTCGACGCATGAGCCTCCACAGAAATACACGCACATGAGAGAACGTATAATCTCGCTTTTTTTGACATGGCCAAATCCTGAGCAACTTTTTGTTGCTCAGGACGTTATAAGATATTAGAGACTATTGTGGTGCGGATCTTAGGATTGATACGACCCCGTGTTTTCAGGTCATGGCGAGTATATGTCGGATTTTACATTTTTCCGGCATTACTCCGTCTGTACTCTGTAGGTGTGACACCGTAAGTATTCTTGAATGTCCGTACAAAGTTGGAATAGTCGTTAAAGCCGCACTTGTCGGCTATTTCTCTGAAGCTCATCCGTGAGTCTCCGTCAAGAAGACTCTTGGCTTTCTTTATTTTCACACGCTGGATATAGACCGTCGGGGTGCTGTCCGTGAGAGCGGTCATCTTGCGGTAGAACTGTCTGTCGCTCATACACATGGCCGATGCAATCTGCGACACCTCTATATCCTTTCCACGATTGAGCTGCAGGTATATGAAATCCGACACTTTGGCAAGAAAGCGTAGATCGGCTGCACGTCTTTGTATGGCTTCTTCATCTTCGTCATCCTGATGTGCTGTCATCATTTGTGCGTATTTCTTGCGCAGCAACTGTCGTCCTTCGATCAGCTTTTCCACCCTTGTGCGCAGTTCTTCGGCATTGAACGGCTTGGCGAGATAGGCGTCTGCCCCGGCTTCCAGTCCGCGTATGCGCTCCTCCTCCGTAATCTTCGCCGTGACGACGATGATGGGGATATGGTCGGTAATCTCGTTGCCGCGTACCTGCCGGCACACCTCCAGACCGTCCATGCCGGGCATCATCAGGTCGGTGATGATGAGGTCGGGCACCAGTTCCTGCGCCTTTTCCAGTCCCGCCTTACCGTTCTCCGCATAGCTAACGGCGTAGCGGTCGGCAAACTGCGAACCGATATAGGCTGCGATGTCGCGGTTGTCCTCGATGACGAGCAGACGGCACTGGCTGTCTTCTCCCTCGTTGTCGGCAAGCGGCGTTCCCGCTTCGGGCAGGAGCGGCGTATGCGATTCCGATGTAGCGGTTATCCGTTGCTTGGCTTCGTTGCGTATCGGTACGCTGAGGTGGAACGTCGTGCCTCTGCCCTCCGTGCTCTCCGCCGTTACCGTTCCCTCCACGGCATCCATGATCTGCTTCACGAGGGCAAGCCCCACGCCCGTGCCGATGTTATGGGTATCACTCTCGCCTTGATAGAAAGGCTCGAAGACGTGGGCGAGCGTCTCCTCGTCCATACCTTGACCCGTGTCCTCCACATCAATGAGCAGGCGTTCGCCCTCGCGCCACATCGTCACGTTCACCTTGCCGTATTCGGGCGTGAACTTGAGGGCGTTGGAAAGCAGGTTGTTGATCACCTTGTTTACATAGTCCGGAACAAAATCCATCTCCACCGTATCCTTGGCAAAGAACTGCAGGTCGATGTTGCGGCTGCGGGCATAGTCGCGATAGGTCTCGACGATCATCGTGACTTGGGCGGTGATATTGCCGTTTCTCCAGTCGGCGTTGCCTACGGCCGACTTGATCTTGGAGATGTCCAGCAGCTGGTTGATGAGCGTGAGCAGTCCATTGCCTTGCCGCTCGATGGTTCGTGCTTTGTCTTTCACTTCTTCCGATTCGGCGGCTTGCAGGTCGTGGCTCAGTCCGAGTATCACGGTGAGCGGCGTGCGGAACTCGTGGGTGATGTTCGTAAAGAAGTTCTCGCGCAGCTCAGAGACGCGTTTCAGGGCGAGGTGGTTGCGGCGGCGCAGTCGGTTCGTGTAAAGAACAGCGGCAAGTAGGCTTCCCAGTGCCAGCAAAACCATACCCAATACGATGAAACCGACATACCGAATCGTGCGCTCACGCTCCAGTCGCAGTTTCATGCCGTTCTTCTCCCTTTCCTGTCGGTTACGCTCGATGCTCAGACTCGTATTCTGGATGTGGTTTACCTTCTCCATGTCTAATACGCTGTCCTGCATCGCCATAGCCTTTTCGTAGGACATCAGTGCCGAGCGGCAATCACCTGTCTCCTTATAGTGCTTATAATATAAGGTATGGATTTCCGCCAAGTGTTCCGGCGACTTGATGCCCTCAGCCACCTGCTTTGCCCTGTCAAGGTATTCCAACTCCTTGGTGTGATTGCCCGTGGCATGGTAGATGCCCGCAAGGGCGATGAGCGAGTTCAGCGCATGCCATTCATCCTTCGAGGCTTGCATCATTTGGTAGGCTGTCTCGTATTCCCCGGTCGCCTTGTCGTATTGCCCGGCCTTCTCGTAGAGCGAGCCGAAATAGGTGTGGCAGAGCGATATGCCGAGGTCGCTGCCCGCATCCGTGTTCAGCGCCATCGACTTGCGGTAATACACCCAAGCCGAGTCCGTCTGCCCCCTGTGTTCAAAGATAGAACCGAGGTTGGCATAGTTGATGGCCTGTCCCAGTGCGCTGTTCAACTGTTGCTCGCCTTTCAGAGCCATGCGCAGGGTGCTGTCAGCCCGCTCATAGTTGCCAAGTGTCATGTAGATGTTGCCCAGTCCGTTGAGCGACACCACGCGGTTTTTCTTCGCCGTAAAGGAAGTGTCGGCACATTCTTCGCTCAACGTCCATGCGCGGTAATGGTACTCCTGTGCTGCATCAAGCACGCCCATGCGCCGGTAGTCGGTGCCGATGTTGTTCAACGCCTGCACCCATTCCAGCGTGTCGCCTATGCTCTCCGCCTGTCTCAGCCCTTCGCTGTGGGTGCGCAGGGCTTCCTCAAAACGGCTGTCGTTGCGCAGAGCTTTGCCCCATTCTCTCAGGGCTACGACGCTGCCCAACTTGTCTCCCTTGCTTTCCAATTGTTTTTGCAGCAGGACGAGCGAGTCGGGCGTGTGCACAGAGCCCACGATACTGTCCACCGTCTTACGTTCGTCGGGGGTGAAAGCCACAGTCTTCTTGCCGCACGAAACCAACAAAAGAAAGCCTGCTGTAAATGCCGCTAACGCGCTTAAAAGCAAGCGGTGGCGCTTACCCCCCCATAGATACCAAACGGCTCATAGTGAGGCTGTGAAGGGCTTTTGCGGGCGTGTTTATAGTGTTGCATATAGGTGATGATTTAGAATTGTTCATGGATTGATTTCCGTTTAGAAATGATTTGCGTTCAAAGTTACGATTTAATTCTGAAAACACAACAAAAAAGAGAAAGTATTTGACCAAAATCATTACCGAAATAGGGGTTACATCGGACAGAATAGGCAGCGAAAGCCCTGTTCCTGCTTTTCAGAGTCGCATTGCGTGTGGTCAGAATCCTATGGTTGAACAACCTTCCAACCTCTTTCTTCCTCCAAATTCACCGATTATTAATATTTGTAAATATGTCAGTGCAATTCATTTATACACAGTCTGTTATAAGCGAAAAATGTCCGATGGTGCAAGATGGGCAAAATGCAGAATGTCCGATGATACAAGAATTTTGGCAGGATTTGCAAGGTCTGTTTGCCCCCTTCACCCTTAATTTTGCACATGACAAGCAACAGAGACGAAACACTCTCTCCAACTGATGGAAATATTCCTGCAACTGTTCAAATCACAAAAAGTATGAAGCGGAAGAACGACAGCATCCCCAAACAGCATGACAAGGAAGACTTAGGTTTCCTTGACGACCGCATACAACTGCTCGATACCGTTCGCCAGATGATAGACATCGAGTTCGAGCGGCGTGGATTGAATACCGACGAAAACCCACATCCCGAGAATCCGCCGCCTGAGCATGCGGGGCGCGAGCCGACACGCAGCGGGCAGACGCACAGCCAACCGACGCAGAGCAATCAGCCCCACAGCAAGCCGCCCCGCCGCACCTTCTGGCAACGGCTCGTGAGCTTATTCTCTCTCTGCCTATGACATATAATATAAGGTAATAACATTCACAAAATAACAAACAACATGAAAAAGCAATTACTCAAGAACACGCTCGTGGCGATAGCCGCGCTGTTCATCGCAATCATCGCCCTGCCCACTACGGCGCAGGCACAGGAGCTGCGAATACTCGGCAAAGGCTACTACGAAGACGCAGTGGAAAATATCGGCGGCGGCACGGCAACGTGGGACAAAGCAAACGCTACGCTCACGCTCGATGGCATCAACGTCGAATCACACAAAGGATCCTTTATCTACTGCCAGGACATTCCAAATCTGAAAATCGTGCTTGCAGGCAACAACACGGTAAACTGCACGTCGTATATTCTTTTTTTTAATGAAGGCAACGTAGAGATTTCAGGCACAGGCTCGCTCACGGCACGCACCACCGACCGCTTTGCAATAATGCAGAATGAACCGTCTCCCAGCACCTTGACCATCAAGGACTGTATGCTCGACGTACAGGGCAGTGAGCAGAGCATCCTTGGTTACGATAACGGCCCAACCACACTGGCACTGAACCTCGTGGTGGATAACGCCACGCTGAAGGTGAAAGGCGCAACCGGCGGCTGGGGTTGGAAGAAAGCAGGCATTGGGGGCCTTAAAGCATACGAACTGCGCGGCTGCCACATCGAGACACCGGGCGTGAGGTTCGGCGAGATAGACGAAGGTTCGGGCTATAAGCTTTTGGGCGAAGACAACAACACCTACTACGGCGAAGTGAGCATCGTGCCCGACGATGCCACCGCCATCTCTCAACCTGCCACCTCTGCCGATGCCCCCGTCAGCGCCATTTACTCCCTCGACGGCAGCCGACAGCCACGGATGCAGCAGGGCGTGAACATCGTCAAGATGAGCGACGGGACAACACGCAAGGTCATACGCCGATAACACTGCCCATCGGCAGGGGCGCTTCACACCCTCCTGACACAGTCCTTCCCTTCACGGGAGAAGCAGATAGGGCTTCCAAAAGCAATGTACCACATCCTAATAAGAGCAATATGAACAAAAAACTATCTAAACCGCTCATTCCGCCGATTGGCGGCAGATGGGCAAGAGTGGGGCTTACGGCACTGCTCACCGCTTTCGTCGCCGTCGGCGCACAGGCGCAGACGAATGACGAGGGCAGTACGCAGCCACCACGAGACCACAACAGCGAACTACGCACCCACACTTGGAGCATCTACGCCGAGGGCGGCCTCTCGTGGGCTACCGACGTATGGTATCAGAACCTCGATGCCAAGCGCAGTTACAAACAGTCGCCAGCCGTGGGCGGAGGCGTGGACTTCACCATCCGTCCGTGGGTGCGTGTGGGAGCAGAATATCTCTGGTCGCGTTACCGTCGTGAGCAGCGTTTCTCCACTCTCGACACGAAGACGATGCCCGTGAAGGCCTACGGCAACTACCTGATGAACTTCCACAACGCCAAGCTCGGCGTAGGCTTCAACCTGATGGAGTTGTGGCCGCGCCGCCGCGCGCAGTGGCTCAACATCTGGGCTGGTACGGGCGTGGGGTACACCTTCGCCAAGGGCAACGAGTACGGCATCTACTTCAGCAACACCAAGACGCAGGACGGGCAGACCACACCGCTCACCGACGGGGCGAGCATCAGCAACGACGGTGCCATCACCATCACGGGCAATGTGCAGACGAAGAACCGCCACGAGAAGTTCAACACGCTCTACATCCCTGCCTCGCTCCACATCGAGGCCGACGTGAGCCGCCGCTTCACCATCGGACTGAAAGGCGAGATGGACTGGTTGCTGAACCGCAAGGACATCGCCCCGAAGAACCTCGTCTTCGCCCTCGCCACCGTGCGCTACAACTTCGTGCCGAGCCGTGCCCGTGCGCAGCGTGCCTGCTATGAGGGCGCAATCGCCACGCTGGGCGACCGTGTGAATGCCCTCCAGCGCGAGGCATCCGAAGCCAAGGCGCAGGCCGACAAGGCAGAGAACGCACGCCGACAGGCGGAGCAGCAGAACGCCGATCTCCAGCGCCGACTGCAAGACTGCGAGAACAGTAAGCCTACGGCGGCAACAGCCGCACAGCCCTCGCACATCGTGCAGTTCGACCACAACAGTTCCTATATGAGCCGTGCCGAGGCCGACAGGCTGAAAGCCTTCGCCCGCAGCGTGCGTGGCAAGAAACTCTCGCTCGTGGCCGAGGCCAGCACACCCGGCAGCAACGGTTATAACCAGCAACTCTCCGAGCGTCGCCTCCGCCGCGTGGTGGAAGTTCTCGTCAAGGAAGGCTTCGCCCTCGAAGACCTGCATCCCACGACAGCCATCGGCGAGCAACAGGGCAAGCCGTCGGCAGAAGGGCGCAGAGTAACGATAACAAGCCTCCCCTAACCCCTCCAAAAGGAGGGGAATCCCAAGCAGGGAGAGACTCGGCAAAATAAGTAAACAATCATAAAAACCGAACGCCCATGCCCCGTCAGGCGTTCCCTCCCTACGGGGGAGGGTTAGGGAGGGGCCTCAAAATTATGAAAACTCTAAAATCTATCCTGCTCGCCATCGCCATGCTGCTGGCAGCACCCGCGTTCCTCACCTCATGTCAGGAAGACGCACCCGAAATCAACTACACGATGAACGTGTCGGTAATCAACGACTTCGCCAAGGTGGTGGAAGCCATCAACAACGGCTCGCTCAAGAACGAGCAGGCCATCCAGAAACTCACCGAGGCCATCGACAAGATGAACGCCGACCAGCAGACCAAGCTGCAGGCCATCACTGACGTGCTGAACTCCGTGAACGCCACCCTCGAGACCAAGCTCGACGCTATCGAGGCAGCAATGAAGGCACAGACGCTTACCCTTGAGAGCAAGCTCGCCCTCTTGGAAACGGCTATCAAGAACCAGACCATCAAGCAGGAGGAAATGGCACAGAAACTCGTCACCGCCATCGACAACCTCAGCAGCAGTATGGTGGCGAAGATAGAAGCCATCACAGCGGCTATCAACTCGCAGAGCACTGCGCTCCAGAGCAAGCTCGCCCTCACCGAGGCGGCGATGAAGGCGCAGACGCTCACCCTTGAGAGCAAGCTCGACCTCCTCGAAAAGGCTATTAAGGCATTGCCCGACTACTCTGCACAGCTCGAAGCCATCAAAGCCGTTATCGAAAGTCTGCCCGACTATGGCGGTCGAAGCCATCAAGACTGCCATCGAAGCACTGCCGAACTATGGCGACAAGCTCACGGCTCTTGAGAACGCCATCAAGGCACTGCCGAACTACAGCGACAAGTTCGACGCCGTGGTAGCCGCCCTCAATGCCATGAAGACGCAGATTGAGGCACCCGGCACCGGTCAGACCGCCATCGCTACGCAGATTGGCGAAGTCACTGCTGCCATCAACAACCTCATCGCCTCCGTGAACAGTGGCAACACCAGCGCAGCCGCAGCCCTCGCACAGATTATCCAGAAACTCGAAGAGCTCAAGAAAGCCATCGGATCAGGCGGTGGTGGAACACCATCAGGCGGTGGTGAAACACCATCCACGGAGGATTATGTGGACCTCGGCTTGCCAAGCGGCATCAAATGGGCGACAAAGAACCTCGGGGCGTCGAAGCCGACCGCCTACGGCGACAACTACGCCTGGGGCGAGACCGAGCCCGAGCCAACGGCAGACTATTCATGGGAAACCTACAAGTGGGGTACGGATGGCAACCTGACCAAGTACAACAACACCGACGGCAAGACCATCCTCGACCCGGCGGATGATGCAGCCACCGCCAAGCTCGGCTCTCCCTGGCGCATGCCGACCTCTGCTGAAATCGAAGAACTGTTCAACCCAGACAACTGCACCTTGACATGGACCACTCAGGACGATGTGAACGGCTATGAGGTGAAGAGTAAGAAGAACGGCAACAGCATCTTCCTGCCTGCCACCGGCTACCGCATTGGTTCGGGGCGTATCGGTGACGGCAGCTGGGGCGGCTATTGGTCGGGTTCGGTCGACACCGCCGACACCGCCAACGCCCGCGCCCTCGGCTTCAGTTCGAACGGATACGACTGGTACTACAACGGCCGCTTCTACGGGTCTCCGGTGCGGCCCGTTCACCCATAGGATTTGCCTTCCCCCACGGGCATGATGCGCAGCCCCCAATCTGACGCCTTTCCCGCCGGCGCCGACGGAGCGGTCCGGCCTTCAGGCCGCGGAGACCGCAACGGCAAAGTCGCTGACGGGGAAGGCTTTTCTTTCAAACGAAAAGAAAACCATCATGGCACAGATAGGCGATATATTGGAAAAAGAGCAAAAGCGTGAGACCGAGCGGGCCGACGCACAGCCAACCGACGCAGAGCAATCAGCCCAACAGCAAACAACACCGCCGCACCCTCTGGCAACGGCTCGTGAGCCTTTTCACCGATTGCCTATAATAATATAAGGTATGTAGACCAGATATATATATCAACCCTTTTCATTCTAATCAAGTATGAACAAAAGACAAGCAAAACCGCTCATTCCGCCGATTGGCGGCAGATGGGCAAGAGTGGGTCTCACGGCATTGCTTACCGCTTTCGTCGCCATCGGCGCATAGGCGCAGACAGTAGGCGAGGGTGGCACGCAGCCGCCACGAGACCGGAACAGCGACCTGCGCACCCACACCCGCGTTCCTCACCTCATGTCAGGAAGACGCACCCGAAATCAACTACACGATGAACGTGTCGGTAATCAACGACTTCACCAAGGTGGTGGAAGCCATCAACAACGGCTCGCTCAAGAACGAACAGGCCATCCAGAAACTCACCGAGGCCATCGACAATATGAACGCCGACCAGCAGACCAAGCTGCAGGCCATCATTGACGTGCTGAACTCCGTGAACGCCACCCTCGA
Organism: uncultured Prevotella sp.; assembly: GCA_900315955.1. Classification (GTDB taxonomy): domain Bacteria; phylum Bacteroidota; class Bacteroidia; order Bacteroidales; family Bacteroidaceae; genus Prevotella. The sequence goes on along the minus strand of ONBC01000006.1, from coordinate 4,437 downwards.
GACCAAGCTCGCCGCTATCGAGGCAGCAATGAAGGCGCAGACGCTTAACCTTGAGAGCAAGCTCGACCTCCTCGAAAAAGGCTATCAAGGCATTGCCTGACTTCTCCGCACAGCTCGAAGCCATTAAAGCCGTTATCGAAAGTCTGCCCGACCATCGAAGCCATCAAGACTGCCATCGAAGCACTGCCGAACTATGGCGACAAGCTCACGGCTCTTGAGAACGCCATCAAGGCACTGCCGAACTACAGCGACATGCGGACAATCGACATCAGGAGAGACGGCAAGCCGATAGGCGAAATCCGAATCATCGCCGAGCCCCTGCGCATGGAAGGAATCAGCCGTGGATAAGACCCCACTCTTGGGGTACGATGATACCCCACGAGTGCCCCCCCTTGCGATACCCCACGAGTGGGGTGCAGGGGACAGTATTTAGGCATCAAAAACAATAACCCATTAAAATAAAAGAAAATGAAAAAGCAATTACTCACGAACATGCTCGCGGCGATAGCCGCGCTGTTCACACTGATGTTCGCCCTGCCGCAAAAGGCAATGGCAGAGAACTACGTCACCATCGACGGCGTGAAGAAAACCATCCTCTCCACCATGTTTCTTAAAGGCAACGGCGACGACAACTCATTCGTGGTCCGTTTATACCTTTCTTCCGACAAGAAAGAGTATGTTCTAGTGCGTGGCAACAAAAACCTGCACGCTACCTACGACAATATCTGGCTCTACAATAAGGAGGAGAAGCACGAGGGACAATGGTATTGGGACGTGATTTACACTAAAGAGGGCTACGGAAAAAATAAGTTCTGGGCAAGTGGCAATCCGTTAAACGGCTATGCCCTCTTCAGTAGTGGCTATATGAAGATCTATGGTGACCCCCGCACCTCGCGCAAGATTTGCGGCATAAATCTACCCAACGGCAAGGTTACCGACACCAAGCACGGCGACGGGCAGGAGCACACCATCACAATAGACTACAAGCATGAGCGCACCAAGCCATCGGCGGGAACGTTTACCATGGGCACCGTAACCGACACCTCCATCGATCTCTCGTGGACGCACGGCTCCGACGAGACCACGCCGCGGGACAAGTTGTTCTACATTGTGGAGTATAGGAAAGTCGGTGACACAGGGTGGTGGATGCCGAGGGTGGGCAACGCCACCTCCTACACCATCGAAGGCTTGGAACCCGAAACGGAGTATGAAGTGATTATTGGTGTATATGACGAATCGGGCAACTACACCAGTTACAGCGAGCAGACCGTTACCACGAAGAAAGCAACAGCCACCAAGTACGGCATCGATATCGGCGGCGTGGAGATTACTGCTGACAACTACACCGACATCTCCGCATCAAAAACGCAGTTATAGAAGGAAATAGTAATTCAATTACCTTCACTGATGAGGACATGTATCATGCCTACACCCTCGTGCTGAAAGGCAATGGCAACAGACTTACTTCTGCTTCCTCCTCAACATTGTTAACCCTCACCAACCTTACCATAACCGGCGGTGGCTCTGCGCAGATGACAAGCGAGGAAGATTGCGGAATCTTTGTAAACACCGATGCAACTCTTACCATCACGGGCGGCTGCTCCATAACGGCAGAAGGCAAGTGGGGCATAACGGGTCGGGACGGAAAATCTGAAACCCTCATCATCGACGGCGCAACCGTAAAGGCAAAGGGTAACGGAACGGAAGGCTCTGTCTGCGACTTCAAGGAAATCGTGCTGAAGAACTGCGCCATCACCGCACCGTCGGGCGCAACCATCGAGGGCGGCAACGTGATGCTCGGCGGCGGGATATGCACCGACTGGGTGACGATTGAGCCTGTGACAACGGAGTCCTACAGCATCTATATCGGCGACGTGGAGATTACTGCTGACAACTACACCGACATCTCCGCATCAAACGGCTTCCAACGCAGTTATAGAAGGAAATAGTAATTCAATTACCTTCACTGATGAGGACATGTATCATGCCTACACCCTCGTGCTGAAAGGCAATGGCAACAGACTTTCTGCTTCCTCCGCAACATTGGCAACCCGCTCCAACCTTACCATAACCGGTGGCGGTTCTGCGCAGATGACAAGCAAGGAAGATTGCGGAATCTTTGTAGACACCGATGCAACTCTTACCATCACGGGCGGTTGCTCCATCACGGCAGAAGGCATGTGGGGCATAACGAGTCAGGTGGGTAGTTCTGGAACTCTCATCATCGACGGCGCAACCGTAAAGGCACAGGGCTCGGAAGGCTCTATCTGCGACTTCAAGGAAATCGTGCTGAAGAACTGCGCCATCACCGCACCGTCGGGCGCAACCATCGAGGGCGGCAACGTGAAGCTCAACGGCAGCGTATGCACCGACAGGGTGACGATTGAGCCTGTGACAACGGAGACCTACGGCATCTATATCGGCGCCGCATCAAACGGCTTCACTGCGGTGAAGAGCGGAACGGTAAGCTACAACCCTGAGAACCGCACGCTCACACTCGACAACGCAGTTATAGAAGGAAATATAATTTCAATTTCCTTCCCTTATAAGGACATGTATCATGCCTACACCCTCGTGCTGAAAGGCAATGGCAACAGACTTACTTCTGCTTTCTCCTCAACATTATTAACCAACTCCAACCTTACCATAACCGGCGGTGGCTCTGCGCAGATTACAGGCAATGGTGAGTGCGGAATCTTTGTAGACACCGATGCAACTCTTACCATCACGGGCGGATGCTCCATCACGGCAGAAGGCGAATGTGGCATAACGGGTGACGGTGAAATTTGTGGAACTCTCATCATCGACGGCGCAACCGTAAAGGCAAAGAGTAACGGAGAGTATGGCTCTATCTGCGACTTCAAGGAAATCGTGCTGAAGAACTGCGCCATCACCGCACCGTCGGGCGCAACCATCGAGGGCGGCAACGTGATATTCGGCGGCGAGATATGCACCGACTGGGTGACGATAGAACCGATTGGAACGGGCATCGACACCCCGACCGCCGACGTCCCTGCCCGCAAGCAAGGCGTCTACAACCTGCAGGGCGTGCGCCTCGGCACATCGCTCGACCGTCTGCCTAAGGGCATCTACGTCGTGGATGGCAAGAAGGTAGTGAAGAAGTAATTATTGGGGAAGTTAAAGGAGTTAAAGGGAGTTATTTTGAGAGTTAAAGAAGTTAAGGAAGTTTAGGAAGTTAAGGGAGTTAAAGGACAAATGTCCTGTTCCTCCAAACTTCCAAGACCGCAGAGGGAAAAAGCTGTTGTCCTTTAACTCCTTAGTGAGCAAAGCGATCGATGACTTCTTTAACTCCTTATAACTCCCTCAATAATCAGACCCCGTGTCTGTCCGACCCACAAGGGAGAATGGGAGTGTGCGCCACGGCACACAGAAATCCTACAAAATCTATTCAAAATCTAACAAATAAATAAAAGGAAATAAAAAGATGCTGTCCTAAAATCCGCAAGAAGAGCCGGTAATGCCATTTTTGACCCAAAATCTATTTCTTTGTGAGAATTGTAGCTATAAACGGTTCCTGTTCTTTCGATTGGCATCTTTTAGCGTATAACGTCCCCTTACTTTAGATCAGACTTAGGTGCAGATGCTTTCTTTGACCTGCATTCCATCATAGAAACGGCGAAGAAACATAAGCAGATACCATTTGAGGCAATCTGAGCACTGTTTAGTGCCACGGACAGCACGGTCGTATCTATCGCTGGATAGTTACATGCGTGTGAACTAAAAGCTGCGAGTTGGGTTAAAAACGAGCGCTCTTGCGTCAGACGTTCGAAGAAGTTCAGCGGTCACTCTAAAAAAGAAGAGACCAGAATGAGCAAAAAAAACAATGAGTCGCTTGTGGAATCCTACTTTTTTACTATCTTTGTCAGTGAAGATATAACAGCATACAAAATCGTGTAGTATTATGATTATTCGTGTAGCAAACCCCATCTATGACTCCGTCTTCAAATATCTGATGGAGGATGAGCGCATTGCCCGCACCCTTCTTTCCGCACTGCTCAAGAAAGAGGTTGTGGAAGTGCAGATACGCCGGAACGAGTATACCAATAGCTATCGTGACAACATCTCCATGTTCCGTATCGGATTCTCATCGAACTGCAAAAGACATGGTTAGACACGGAGACCTTACGCTTTAGGCAGTATCTCGGCGCTCAGTATGCCAACAAAGAGAACATGGTGCATGAGGAAATGCGGCCACCCTACGGCATTCCGATGGTTGCCGTATATATTCTCGGGCACAGGGTTGGAAATATAAACGTGCCCGTGCTTTATGTCAACCACAAGTCTTATGATTACGACGGCCATGAGGTGACGCATGGTCTTCCCGACCCCTTTGTCGACAGCCTCGTCCATGACAGCATCATCGTACAGATCCCCCTCCTGCACGGGCAGATCAACAACAGACTGTTCAAGGTGCTC
>ONBC01000114.1 GCA_900315955.1 uncultured Prevotella sp. | reverse complement strand
CTCGTAGCCGATGGCGGTGGGGTAGATGAGCATCTCTGCGCCTTGGAGGGCCATGAGGCGTGCTGCCTCGGGATACCACTGGTCCCAGCATACAAGCACTCCGAGTCGCCCTACGGAGGTGTCGATAGGGTGGAAGCCGAGGTCGCCGGGAGTGAAATAGAACTTCTCGTAATAAGCGGGATCATCGGGGATGTGCATCTTGCGGTATTTGCCGGCTATCGTGCCATCGCGCTCTATGACCACTGCCGTGTTGTGATAAAGGCCGGCTGCACGCTTCTCGAAGAGCGAGGTGACGATGACGACGTGGCATGCATTCGCGATCTCTCCGAAGAAGGCGGTCGAGGGGCCGGGGATGGGCTCGGCGAGATTGAACTTGTCTACGTCTTCTCTGTCTGACAGAAATAGAGACTGTTGTGCAGCTCCTGAAGGACGATGAGCTGCGCGCCTTGGCTGGCGAGGGCCTTGCATTTGGCGGCGAGCCGCTGCTTGTTGTCTTTTATGTCTGCGGTGTTATGTTGCTGGATGATTCCTACTGGTAATGTCATGACTGTTCTTTTTTTAATTATTAATGGCTGGCGGCCACAAGGGTCTGTTATTTAGGTATCTGCATGGTGATGCAATGGATGGAACCATGCTGCCGCACGATGACCGACGCATCGAGCGGGATGATCTCACGGTCGGGGAAGGCGGTCTGTACGATGCGAAGGGCTTCCTGGTCTTTTATCGGCTGGTTGTAGACTGGAAGGATGACGGCGCCGTTGATGATGAGAAAGTTGGCATAAGTGGCGGGGAGCCGCTCACCCTCATACATCATGGCATCGGGCATGGGGAGCTTCAAGAGTCGGTAGGACTTGCCTTCCGTGGTACGAAGCGTCTTCAGCTCTTCTTCCAAGGCACGGAAGTCGCCGTATTGGGCATCGTCCTTGTCCTCGCATCCTACATAGGCGAGGGTGTCGTTGGGACAGATCCTCACTATGGTGTCAATATGTCCGTCGGTGTCGTCACCGATGAGGTTGCCGTGGCGCAGCCACACGATGCGCTCAGCCCCGAGCGTATCCTTGAGCTTTTCCGTTATCTCTTGCTCGTCCATCGGCTGGTTGCGGTGGGGTGCCAGGAGGCACTGCGCCGTTGTGAACACGGTACCTCTGCCGTCACTCTCTATCGAACCGCCCTCAAGTACGAAGTCGGTGTGGTCTTCCAAGCGAGTCTCAGCCATAGTCTTTTCAGCCGATGCTGTGTCTTTGAAGGCACCCTGACGGAAGATGGTCCTTGTGATGGCATTGTCTTTTTGCCAGGCAAACTTTTCGCCCCATCCGTTGAACTTGAAGTCGAGCAGCTTCCGGCTTCCGTCAGTCGTATTTTTCACAGTAATGGGTCCGTGGTCGCGGGCCCATGTGTCGTTGATAGGGCACGGATAGACGGATACGCGCGCCAGCTCCTCCTTTGACAGCGCTTCGGAAAGGCTCTTTTGTACGTTGTCGGGATCTTGTGCAGCGATGATGAGCTTCTCGTGCTGTGCAATGGTCTTGGCGAGCGCGAGATACGTCTGTGTAATTTCCGTGAGGTAGGGAGCCCAGTCGGTATCGGCGTTGGGCCAGGTGATCATCACACCGTCTTGGGGCTCCCATTCGGCGGGAAGGATGCGTTTGGAAAGAAGCATAATAATATATTTGATAGATGCAAAATTAAGGAAAAAATAGAAGAAAGCCGTTGTATGGTTATAAAAAAAGAAGTATTTGTTTGTGGTATAAGATTTATTGGGTAAATTTGCGGTAAGAAATAATTGCACAGATGCTTGAGTTTAAGAATGTGAGCGTATCGTTGGGATCCGACAGTCTCTCGTCCCCTTTCTCGCTGATCGTTGAGGGTGGTGAGACCGTCTGCCTGCAGGGAGCCCCCGGATCGGGCAAGACGCGGCTCTTGTCTGCCGTTTTGGGATTGGCGCCATTGGCGGCAGGCTTCATTACGCTCGATGGTGAACTCATCACCTTCGGCTCGGCACCTTATTTCCGCAGAATGATGGCGTATATTCCGCAGGAGCTGCCTGGAGACAGTATCACGTTGACAGAGATTTGCCATGATTTAGGGCAGAACATCAATGATCTGAAAAATGTAGATGCTTCCTTGAAGGACAAGAAACTCAAGGCGTTCAGCACGGAGATAGTGCAGGAGATGCTTCTGCAGGTGGCACTGAGGATGAACAGGCGCATCTTGCTGATCGACAATATCCGCTATAGTCCGGCTAATGCCATGTTGCTCAAGGAAATAGCTGATAAAGGAACTGAGATTATCTACACGTGTGTGGAGAATCAGTTTGAATATAATAAGGTTATAACTCTCTGAAAATGAAAATATCATTGTTAGGCATCGTCTTAGGCCTGGTGCTCATTGCTTTTCCTATATTCATCATCATTCAATATCGTCTCACGCTGCTCAATCGTTACGTGAGGTCAATCATTCGTCTCTTGCTGTCGGTGGCGGTTATAGCACTTTGCACCTTTGTGAGCGTGAGCTTGCATAGCTTGGCTTTCAATATTCTCCTTGCGCTTCTGTTCTGCGTCTTCTCTGCGTTTATGTCTGTGCTGAAGTCGAGATTGAAGCTTGGCAGAACTTTTCTTCCTCTGCTTGCGGGAATAGTCGCCGGAGCAATCGTCGTGGGACTCTATTTCATCTTCTTAGTCCAAGGCGCGCGTGGCATGCAAGTGTCCACTCTCCTTATTCCTGTTTACGGCTTGCTGACGGGTGGCATGATTGAAGCCAACGCACGGGCGCTTGAGACTTATTATTCCGGCCTGCGGAATCATAATCAGCTCTATTATTATCTGCTTGGCAATGGCTGTACGCATGCCAAGGCTACGGAGTATTTCGTCCGTCGTGGCCTTCAAGCCTCGTTGGTGGTTGTCTGCAAGCGTATGTCCGCGGTCGTGTTTGCTGCAGCACCGAGCATCTTCTTTGTAGCAGTGATGGGAGGCACGGATGTGCTTACGGCTGCCGCACTGCAAGTGTTGTTGTTCTTTGCCGTACTCTCAGCCTCACTTATAGCTGTTTTGGTAGCATTGTTGATAGGGAGGCGCTACAACTTCGATGAATATAATAAGTTGAAGAAGGTGTTCCGATCCGGGAGCGGGCAGTCACAAGAACAGCAATCCGCTACTTTATCCGAATCGTCTTTATCCAATCCTTCAGCACCCCATGATACTGATCCTGCGAATCAGCCACAAGAATGAGCACGCGAGAGCCATCTTTCAATCGTGGGCCCAGGCACATGCCTTCATAGTTGGCGATGTCTTGTTTGAAGAGGGTCAGTGAGGTGCGCCAGGAGGCAAGCAGTTCCTTCTTCGTCTCACCGGGTTTGAAATGAAAGAGTTTGCAGTTGACGAAGGATCCGAGTTTCTTCTTGGGTACATAAAACTCCCTTTCGAGCACAAGGAGCGTGCCGTCGTCGAGTGCACAGATCGTTCCGATGCCATGCGCATAGAACGCGGCTTTTGTCTGATCGGCTAAAGGCGCATCGAGGGTGTAGGGATAATGGAGAAGAGGCTGCAAGTCGGTGTCATAGCTCTGTATGATGACATTCCCACTCTCATTGCATGTCCAAAGCGTCTGTGTGGAGTCGTTATAGCTGAGCGCCTCGAGCCCGAGGTTGGCCGGCAGAAGGTTGTAGAGCGGTGTAGGAGGAATGTCACGGCCTGTGAGCTTCCCTGTCATGTCATATTCTTTGATGTAGTTGTCTGCTTCTCCACTGATAAAAATCGTGTTGGTACGCGGATTATAGGCGATACCTTCTGCGTCCCGGTTAGGTTGGGTAGAAGAAAAGAATCCGTCATTCCGCGCCGACTGTATCTCACCGGTGACAGAGTCAATGCCAATGCTCCAGACGAAGAATCCGTCCGTGTCTGCCTTGTCGCTTACTACGGCATATCTGTCTCCGCCAAGCCATGCGATCCCACTGTAGTTGCCTGCCGGAATTGTTGCGAAATGATGTTGGGGAAGGAGTGTTACGATGAAAAGAATAATCGAGTAAAGCATCTTATAAAAATAATTGCTGTGGCAGCCCATGGGTTGCCACAGCAAGTGAGATCGGCATGCGAAATGTCTTAGCAGATTCTGCGTGATCCGTCGCCGATGACTACGTCAATGACCTGCGGCTCATGGCCGTACTTCTCATTGAACTTAGTCTTGGCATCAGCGATAAATTTGTCGTAGAGATCGTCTTTTACGAGGTTGATGGTGCAGCCGCCGAAGCCGCCACCCATGATACGGCTGCCTGTGACGCCGTCTTCCTTAGCAAGGTCGTTGAGGTAGTCGAGTTCTTCGCAGCTCACCTCATACTCCTTGCTCAGGCCGTAATGCGTCTCAAACATCTTCTGTCCGACGGTCTCGTAGTCGCCTTTCTCGAGGGCATCACTGACAGCTAACACGCGGTCTACCTCACCGAGCACGAAGTGTGCACGCTTGTAATCCTCAGCACTGA
>ONBC01000087.1 GCA_900315955.1 uncultured Prevotella sp. | reverse complement strand
GATAGTGCTGGCGGAACAGTTGTACGATGGTCTCGTTGTTCTTCATACACTATATATACACTTTGGCTGTGAGAAACCTAACCTGAAAAGGAGAAAAAATAAAGACAGGGCAAAGTGGCACAAGTTTTTGCCTGCAAATGTAATGGTATTTCTGGAATTCCCGTCTCTTTTGAAAAAAATATTGTAGGATAGCTCTTTTTCTCGTCTTTTTTTCTTAAGTTTGCCACAAAAAGCAATGCTATGGACGACAACAAGTATATTCGTTTCGATTGGGCCGCCAAGCGCATGCTGCGCGCCAAGGCTAACTTTGGCGTTTTCGAGGGGCTGATAACAGTGCTCCTTAACGAACCGGTCCATATCGTCGAGATTTTGGAGAGCGAGAGCAATCAGAATGATGTCGACGATAAGTTTAATCGGGTGGATATCAAGGCGCGTAATAGCAAGGATGAAATTATCCTCGTGAAAATCCAGCAGATTCGGGAACTCTATTATCTGAGGTGGGTGGTCACTGGTGTTGCTAAAACTATTACAGAGCATATTTCCTTAGGAGATAAATATGACAAGGTGAAGAAAGTCTACTCCATCAGCATTCTATATTTTGATTTGGGCCAGGGGGCCGACTATCTGTATCATGGACAGACTTCGCTTGTCGGAGTGCATACCAAGGACATGCTGAAGATCAACACACGGGATAAGGGCATCATAAAGATTAAGACGCCAGAGGAATTTTTTCCGGAATACTTTATTATTCGCGTTAACGAGTTCAACAAAGTCGCTAATACTCCTCTTGAGGAATGGATCGATTATCTCAAGAGTGGTCATATCAAGGAAGATACTACCGCCCCGGGCTTACAGGAAGCCCGCCAGAAGCTTCAATACTTGAAGATGGATAAAGCAGAGCGCAAAGCCTACGACCGCCACATTGACAATATCATGGTACAGAATGATGTGCTTGATACTGCCAAGATGGAAGGACGTGCAGAAGGAATCCAAGATGGCAAGAAAACTGTTGCTCGGAATCTAAAGGCGATGGGGATGGATATAGAAGCTATCGCAAAGGCGACAGGCCTTGGTACAGAGGAAATCATCGGTTTATAAGATTATTCCCCGATATGACCTATTTGCAAGTAAAATAGCGAAACTTATAGAAACTAATTCCTATGCCGACACAGATACCGCAGGAATGGACGAAGTTTATCCTCAAGGACGTCACCTTCGTCAATATCATGACGCGACACATTTATAATGTGCTGATTGTCGCCAATCCCTACGACGCCTTCATGCTCGAGGACGACGGGCGTGTGGAGGAGAAGATCTATGACGAATATATGGCGCTCGGGCTACGCTATCCGCCTACTTTCACACAAGTCTCAACGATCGAGGAAGCCGAGAAGGTGCTCGCCACGACGAGCATCGACCTCGTCATCTGTATGCCGGGCAATGCCGACAACGATGCCTTCACTGTGGCACGCGCCATCAAAACCAAGTTCCCGGAGATCCATTGCATCGTCCTCACCCCCTTCTCACACGGTATCACACGGCGCATGGAGCATGAGGATCTCAGTATCTTCGACTATGTCTTCTGCTGGCTTGGCAACACAAACCTTATCCTCTCGATCATTAAACTCATCGAGGACAAGATGAACATCGCACACGACGTTAAGGAGGCGGGGGTGCAGATGATCCTCTTAGTTGAAGATTCCATCCGTTTTTATTCCTCCATCCTCCCCAATGTCTACAATTATATTCTTCAGCAAAGCAAGAACTTCGCCACGGAGGCGCTCAACCCCCATGCTGCTACCCTGCGCATGCGCGGGCGGCCGAAGGTCGTGCTCGCACGAACCTATGAGGAGGCGATGCGTATATATAATAGGTATAAGGACAACTGTCTGGGTGTCATCAGCGATGTGCGTTTTCCGTGTCATGGACGGCGCGACCCAGAGGCGGGTTTCCGGCTCCTGGAGGATATCCGCAAGGAGGACGAGTATGTGCCGCTTATCATGGAGAGCTCGGAGTCGGCCAACAAGGAACGGGCAGAGAAAGAGCATTTTCATTTCGTGGACAAGAACTCCAAGATGCTGTCCTTGAAGCTTCGTCACCTCTTGGAGGAACACATGGGTTTCGGCGACTTCATCTTCCGCGACCCGAAGACGCACAAGGAGATTGCACGCGTCAGCACGCTCAAACAGTTGCAGGACAATATCTTCAAGATCCCGTCCGACTCCATGCTCTATCATGTCTCCCGCAACCATATCAGCCGTTGGCTCTGTGCACGGGCTATCTTCCCCGTGAGCAAGTTCCTCAAGCAGGTGACCTGGCACAAGCTTCAGGATGTGGATGCTCACCGGCAGATCATCTTCGATGCCATCGTGCAGTATCGTCACATGAAAAACATCGGCGTCGTGGCAGTCTTCGACCGCGGCAAGTTCGACCGTTATGCTCATTTTGCGCGTATCGGTGACGGCTCCCTCGGCGGCAAAGGACGCGGTCTGGCATTCCTTGACAACATCATCAAGACGCACCCGGAGATGAACCAGTTTCCTGGGGCTACCGTGCGTATTCCCAAGACCGTCGTGCTCTGCACCGACATCTTTGACCAGTTCATGGAGAACAACAACCTCTACCCGCTGGCTCTGAGCGATGCGCCCGACGAGGAGATCCTGGCACAGTTTCTCAAGGCACAGTTGCCCGACAGTTATATCGCCGACTTCTTCACGTTCTTCGATGCCACGAACAGTCCGATCGCCATCCGGTCAAGCTCCCTGTTGGAAGACAGTCACTATCAGCCTTTCGCCGGCATCTATTCAACCTATATGATCCCGCGGCTTGCCGACCGTCAGGAGATGCTTCGCATGCTCGCCGCCGCCATCAAAGCGGTCTATGCCTCGGTGTTCTACCGTGACTCAAAGGCTTACATGACTGCCACGAGCAACGTCATCGACCAGGAGAAGATGGCGGTGATCTTGCAGGAGGTCGTCGGCAAGGACTATGGCGGCCGGTTCTATCCCAATATCTCGGGAGTGTTGCGCTCGCTCAACTATTATCCCATTGGTGAGGAAAAGGCGGAGGACGGCATCGCTTCCTTAGCTTTAGGCCTGGGCAAATATATCGTTGACGGCGGGCAGACCCTCCGTGTCTCGCCCTACCATCCCGACCAGGTGTTGCAGATGTCGGACATGGAGATAGCGCTCCGTGAGACGCAGACGCGCTTCTACGCGCTCGATACGAGCTACGACGGGCTCGACTTCAAGGTCGACGACGGCTTCAATATCCTGAACCTCCGCGTGAAAGAAGCGTACAAGGACGGGGCGTTGAATTATATTGCGTCGACCTATGACTCTGATGATCAGATTATCCGTGAGGGGCTCTACGAGACGGGCCGCAAGATCATCTCTTTCGACGGCGTGCTCCAACAAGGCGTCTTCCCCTTGCCTGAACTCATGCAGATGGCCATGAAATATGGCTCTCAGGCGATGCGGCGCCCGGTGGAGATAGAGTTTGCCTGCAACCTCAATGCGGACAAGACCGGTGATTTCTGTCTCCTTCAGATCCGGCCTATCGTGGATACCAAGCAGGAGCTGGTGGAGGATGTGGCAGCCCTGCCGGCGGAAGGGTGCCTGTTAAAGACGGACAGTGCCCTGGGGCACGGTATCTCGGTGGATGTGCATGACGTGGTGTATGTGAAATGGGATGACAACTTCTCGGCTGCCAACAATCCGCAGATAGCGATGTACATCGAGAAGATAAACCGTCAGTTTCTCGCCGAGGCCAAGCAATATGTCCTCATCGGTCCGGGACGCTGGGGCAGCAGTGACCCTTGGCTGGGCGTGCCTGTGAAGTGGCCCGCCATCAGTGCGGCGCGCGTCATCGCCGAGATAGCCCTCCCCGGCTATCGGGTAGACCCCAGCCAGGGTACCCATTTCTTCCAGAACCTCACCTCGTTCGGTGTGGGTTACTTCACCATTGATACCAACAGACCGGATGGAGGTATTGTGCGAAAGGACGTGCTCGATGCCATGCCGGCGGTGGAAGAGACACCTTTCGTACGTCATGTGCGGTTCGATAAGCCCTTGCGTATCATGGTGGACGGGAAAAAGCAGGTCGGGGCTGTCGTGTTTCCTTAAAATAGTACAAAATGTAACTTTGGTAACAATTTTCTTCCAGTTTTATTTGGTGCGTATTGCGAAAAACCCTAAATTTGCCCTTGTAAACAAGACATTCTGTCAATAGAATATTACCTAAAAAACGAATCTACTATGGAAGTTGAAGAGGTTTTGAAAGGCCTTGAATGGAAACACAGCCATGAGCCGGAGTTTCTGCAGGCAGTGAAAGAAGTGCTCATCTCTATTAAGGATGTGTACAATCAGCATCCTGAGTTTGAGAAGGCAAAGATCATAGAACGGCTCGTGGAGCCCGAGCGTGTGCACATGTTCCGGGTGCCCTGGGTCGACGACAAAGGTGAGGTGCATGTCAACACGGGCTACCGCGTCCAGTTCAATTCAGCCATCGGTCCCTACAAGGGCGGTCTGCGGTTCCACCCGTCGGTGAACCTCAGCATCATGAAGTTTCTCGGTTTCGAGCAGACTTTCAAGAATGCCCTCACCACATTGCCCATGGGTGGTGCCAAAGGTGGAGCCGACTTCTCGCTCCGCGGGAAATCATCCAACGAGGTGATGCGTTTCTGTCAGGCGTTTATGCAGGAGCTCTATCGTTATATCGGCCCTGATGAGGATGTGCCGGCAGGCGATATTGGTGTAGGAGGCCGTGAGATCGGTTATCTCTTTGGCGAATACAAGAAGCTGACCCATCAGTTCCAGGGTGTACTCACCGGCAAAGGCATGGAGTGGGGCGGCTCGATCCTCCGTCCGGAGGCTACGGGCTTCGGCGCGCTCTATTTCGTCAACCAGATGCTCCAGACCCATGACATCGACATCAAGGGCAAGACCATCGCTGTGTCCGGCTTCGGCAATGTGGCATGGGGCGCTGTGAAGAAAGCTACGGAGCTCGGTGCCAAGGTTATCACCATCAGCGGTCCCGACGGTTACATCTATGACCCAGAGGGTATAAGTGGTGAGAAGAACGAGTACATGCTCGAGTTGCGTGCCAGCGGCAACGATGTGTGCCAGCCTTACGAGGATGAGTTCAAAGGCTCGAAGTTCTTCCCCGGCAAGAAGCCGTGGGAGCAGAAAGCGGATATCTATCTCACCTGCGCTACGCAGAACGAGCTCAACGGTGACGATGCCGACCGTATCCTTGCCAACAAACCGTTGTGCGTGGCAGAGGTCAGCAATATGGGCTGCACCGCCGAGGCAGTGGAGAAGTTTGTGCACGCAGAGCAGCTCTTCGCGCCGGGCAAGGCTGTTAACGCCGGCGGCGTAGCCACATCGGGCCTTGAGATGACGCAAAACTCGATGCGTCTGCACTGGTCGGCTGCCGAGGTCGACGAGAAGCTCCATTACATCATGCACTCCATCCATGAGCAGTGCGTCAAGTATGGCAAGCAGCCGGATGGCTATATCGACTATGTGCGTGGTGCCAATGTGGCGGGATTCATGAAGGTCGCCAACGCCATGATGGCACAAGGCATCGTATGAGGCCCATTAACTATGAGTGGAATATAAACATCATATCACAGCCGTCACCTTACTGCTGACGGCTGTACTTTTCGTTTTTAGCTTTGCCTCTGTGGGAGCCCAGTCCCGTAGGGGTAAGGCTTCTTTTTACTCTAAACGAGCCACGGGAGCACGCTCGGCGAGTGGGGAGCGTATCCATCACGACAGCCTCACGTGCGCCCACCGTACCTATCCTTTCGGAACGCGGCTCAAAGTAACCAACCTCCGTAACGGCAAGAGCATCATCGTGCGCGTCACCGACCGCGGACCACATACGAGCGGCCGTATCATAGACCTTAGCTATGGCGCGGCGCGAGCCTTGGGCATGTTGGCGCAAGGCATCGCCATGGTGGAGGTGGAGCGTGTCGAGCCACTGAAGGTGCCTTATCGTGATGAAGAAGAGACGGGCATGCCCGCCTTCGAGTTCGATTTCGAGAAAATGCAGCAATCGTTTCTTAGGGAAATGCTCAGTGCAAGACTTAACGGTCCGCTAAAGAAAAAAGAAGGGCGAAGTGCTCTCGTAAGCAACAGGGAAGAAAAAATAAAGAAGACGGAGCGGAAGCCTTAATTAGGTCTTGTCTGTGCCTTGCGGTGGTGTGCCATCGGAACCGATCCCCGCAAAGCACAAACATACGAAGTCAGCGCATGGTAGGAATGTCAAACTCACATACCTTGCTGATCTTTTTCTCCCCTTGCACGACGCTCAGGCAAAACTTAGCCGAGCCGTCTTTCAGACGGTTGTCGGCCTTGACGAGAGCCGTGTAGCGGATGCCTTTCCCCGGCTGTATCGACTCAACGTGCATGTTGGGAGATATAACGATGTGGCGGTTGCCCGTCGGCTCCACGACCGTGGGCACGACGTCGTAGAGTGTCTGATTGCCACGGTTGTAAATTTCAAAGATGATCTTGCTCATCTCTCCGCGCTCAATCTTCCCGTCTTTGTTGTCGTCCACAAAGCGGGCGTTCTTAATCTCGATGCTCGGTGTGTATTTCAGATTGCCGGCGAGGTTCTCCACACTCGATTCCATCGGCATGCTCACCTGTGGCTGGGTAGCGCTGTAGTTACCCGTGTAGTCCGATCCTTTGAAGTTGTAGATGCGGTCGTCGCCGCTGTTGGTCGCGTCGAAGCCGCTGTCCGTGCTTCCCGTGTTGTCGGTGCTGTTGCCATAGTTGTTGCCATAGTTGCCGCTGTCGTAGTTGCCGCCATCATTATAGTTGCCGCTGTCGTAGTTGCCGCCATCATTATAGTTGCCCGGCTGCTGTGCTCTTGCCATTGCCGCCCGGCGTTCAGCCCGTCTTGCGCGCATGTCAGCTATGTCAGCCTCCCGCTGGGTCTGTTGCTTTTGGTCGGTAGCCTGTCCGATGGCAGCGCCGGCCACGGCACCGCCGATCATACCGACCACGGTGCCCACGTCACTTCCGTGAGGCCCTCCGGCGATGCCGCCGATGGCTGAGCCGAAAATACTGCCTAATGTCGTGCCCATGTAGGCACCCGCTCCGGTGTACGTGTCGCAGCTGCCAAGGAGCAGCAAGGCCGACATCCCAATGACAAATGACTTTTTCATAGCTATATCTTTTATTCTGCTTGCAAAAATAGTGCAAAAAGATTATATGTCATAGCCTTTTCTCCTATTTTAACGTAGGGATTCCCCTATCTTGTCCATTTCTCAGCGTAAGCATGTCATCGTGTGTCTTTTTTTAAATAAGGTTGACACCTAAAGTCAACAATGATGGAAAAGACTAAAAGTTTGCTCCAGACTTCATTGGAGCGCATTCGACTTC
>ONBC01000139.1 GCA_900315955.1 uncultured Prevotella sp. | reverse complement strand
GTTGAAGGTTTCTTCCGTGCGTGCGGGGTGGCGGAAGTCCGGACTGCCCATCTCCTGCGCCTTCTGTCCCTTCATTGCCGGAACGAACATGCCGTCATAATCAATCAGCACCAACGTACCGTCCTCTCTCACCATGATGTTGTCTGGCTTTAAGTCGCCGTGGGCAAATGGCTGCGGCATCAGCCACAGGGCGAGACGGCTGAACTGGTAGGCAAGCAGATGCAACTGATAGCTGTTGTGGAGATGCTGACGGATATACTGGTCGAGGTTGGTGCCCTCCACCCAGTCCATCAGCAAGACGGGAAACTCCTCGCCATCTGCATTGGCAGAGTCGACGAACAGCTCATTGTCCAAATACTGAAACTTGGTGAGGAAACTCGAAGAGACAAATTCCGGTTCCTCGGCTATCATCCGATAGTTTTCCGCACGGTTCGGCTGGTCTTTGAGAAAGCACTTCACGGCATAGAGCTTGTCATTCTTCTCATCCCGCATCTTGAACACCACTGCAAAGTTGCCGCTGGTCATCACGGGATTGCCATTGCCATCGGTCACAGGCCGAAGATTGCGCAGTTTATCGAAGTTGTCCTCCGCATTCCTCACCGCCTCTACATATTCTGATATTAAAGGGTATGTCATTCTGTTTTCAGATCTGCTTTTTTAAGTTATACAATAGCTTTTGGCTTAATTTCTGCAAACTTACATAAAAAAACTGAGATCTTATACCAAAAGAATAAAAATTCTATTGTTTTTATCAGTGCAAAGTAGTGGATCTTCGACTTTACTAAACGGGCAATGAGTGTGTACTGGTGAATCATATCAACCGTAAGCGCGCAGCTGGTATGCTTCACAAAGAGGTTAATCAGTCCCGTCTTGGGCAACTGTGGCAGGTATCGGATAACCTCTTCGTTTATCAGATGGAAGCTACGGGACTGGGGGTTCAACTTGAATTCTATTTGCTGTATCATAAAAAACAGCTACTTTATTAATAATCTTCGGAAAACCAATCTGACTGTTCATAGTTTTCGTCAAGTCTAAGTTCTTTTTCAAGTGTCTCCGTGTTCATCGTCATACGTGGCACGATGATCAGATCAAACCGGTACAAGCGATACAAATGTTACCCTATAATATGTAGAAGTGGTACCTATTTTGTTACAATTTGCCGTATTGAAAATATATTTTGGAAACCGTCTTCAAGCTCAAAGGAAAACTTGTTTCCCTCATGATAGAGGTAATTGTATATCGTCTCGTTATAGCTCATCGTTGCTCGTTGTCCTTTAGAAGTTTACACAGGCGAGATCTTCCCTGACGATCTGTGGGGCTGCTTTCTCTTTCAGCACCAGCACTTTCTTGCTGTTGCGATAGATATGGAGCTGACGGGAACGGACAACCGCTGTCAACTCCGGATCGTTTTGTATCGTTTGCCAAATAGGATGATATATGCCGTCAGCATCCATCAGCTTGTGCCGCAGGTGCGAGCACATGTTGGTTGTGTCAATATTCTCCACTAACATTGATCAGGCGTTTAATTACATTTACTGGTCATTTCTTTTCAGTCACTCCATGATGACGCGGGGAATGTATATTTCTTCTTTTACGGTCTTCGGACGGCCTTTCGGTATGTTAAAACAATATTTCGTCTGACGGGATGATGTCTTTATCCGTGATTTGCCTTATCTCTTTGGCCGGGACACCAGCTACGATCGTATTTTCAGGAACATCATGAAGTACCACGGCTCCGGCACCTATCACAGCATGATCACCTATCGATACTCCACCGCAGATGGTAGCATGTGCACCTATCCAAACACTGTTTCCGATCGTTATCGGCTTCGACGTTTCTATGCCTTGATCTCTTTGCTCAGCCACGACGGGGTGACCGGCACAAGTGAGGATTACACCGGGCGCAATGAAGCACATGTCGCCAATCGTTATTGGACTCGTGTCAAGGAAGGTAACTCCAAAGTTGACATAGGCCATACCCAGGAAATGGGTGTTGAATCCAAAGTCAAAGTGAACGCCATTCTGGATCACGATTTGCTCGTTATACGTACCGAGTATCTGTTTAAGCAATTCTTCTCGGCGCTTTGTATCCGCCGGACTGATCTGATTATATGCTACAACCAGTTCGTGGGCCTTGTTCTGCCTTTCATGGGGAATGCTCATCGCATGGCCTATGTATCCGTCCTTGCTTGTAACAAGCT
>ONBC01000045.1 GCA_900315955.1 uncultured Prevotella sp. | reverse complement strand
GATATACCCCTTATCTGCAAACAACTTTCCGAATACATTGTCACTCAGACGGTTAAATACATCCTCGTTTCTATCATCAACATTGGCCTTTGTAAGCATAAAATTGAGCAGCTCGCCTCTTTCATTGCATATGAGGTGTAACTTAAAACCAAAGTACCACCCCATGGTGCTCTTGCCTATCTCTGCATAGCCCTTGAACACCTTGTTTCTGGTGATGCGCTTATTGTGGCATACCGGCACGCATGTACTGTCTACGAAACTTATGCCCGTGCATCTGCCAAAGCAGAACAACTGTAGGAAGAGCATCATCTCCAAGCACACACGTGACTCCAATTCTACAAAACGATTATACGAAAGCTGACGTGGGAATAGATCCTTGAGATGCTCGCAAACGTAAAAGAGGTAATAATGTTTAAAATTACGAAACTAATTAAAGTGAAAGCATACGAGAATAGTCATGATCTCTGAGCGACTCATAACACATGAACGCTTACGGTGTCTGCGTCCATCGGATGCCTTCAGACTCATTTTTTTCGATATCTTTGTCATATTCTTCGCAAAAATCATCAATAATACAGAAAATATCTGTAATTTTGTCCTTGGTAATCTCCATAATTCTTATTGCTTAAATCTTTGTAACTATTTGATTTACAACTGCAAAGATAATAAATTATGCGAGATTACCAAACTTTTAAGACTCTTTTCTTATCCCGAACTCAGGTTTTTCAAGAAAGTCTTTGTTGTGAAGAGTAATGATTTCGGTGCTTTCTTTCGTATTCAGGTCAGCAAAAGTCTCGAGAAAAGACTCCAACTGTTGTACGTCGACATGATTCTGTGAACAGTAATAATCCAGTGTCTTTAATTTCTTTAGAGTAGAGAATTGGTGGAACAAATCCTCATATTTAGCGCATAATGGCTTATAGTCACTACGTGCAAGATAAGCATCTCGGTCTAATAATACATGCAGTTCCTTCTCAAATTCCCCAACGCGTATAGTTTCTGGAGAACCTGATTCTACCTTGTCATCAGACTTGGGCTGTATTCCAAATATTCTACTGAATATCGACATCTTTTTTTATTTGACTCTTATGCTTAGGAAAATCTGCAAACTCGACACCTAGATTGTCGAATAATATCTTTTGCTCGTCGGTAATAGGCACAAATCCATGACCAACCTCTCGATACCATTTTCTCAGTGCAATCTCATCATGTTCGCCATCCATAAAGGGATAGTGCTTGTTTTGGATTACGAACAGACGGAAACGGGAAAGCGTCTCAAAGAAAGAGCCTGATGGAAGCTCAACTATCTGTCCGTCTTTGTCGTAATCGAATTTTTGAGCGACAGTCACCACACCCGCTTGCTTGTCAACATTCATACCATAGCCTTCTTTTAAGAGACGGCACAGCATGGCGACAATCCTGTCTCGATGCTTTGTGTCTGGAGTCACATAATCACTTAGATGGATTTCAAGAGGGCCTTGATAATTCCAGTAAGCCTTCTCCGTAATCTCTTTCAGCACCTTACGCCATTCTATCGATTTCCAAATATCTTCATCTATGACGTAGATGGTACCTTGAATTGTAATCTGATTCTTCTGCTTTTTCTTTTTCTCTTCTTTAGGCTCTGTTGGAGGGATAGGGGCAACAACAACCTCTGGAAATGGAAGTTCTATTTTCTCTGGTGCATATTGCTTTATCACCTCAATAAATCGTTTGCCGTAGGTGTCACGCTTATGTTCACCTATCCCAAAGGTATTTCCAAAGGCTTCAAGCGTTGTTGGCATATCGGTGGCCAACACATGCAGCGTTTTGTCAGACATCACTACGAATGCCGGAGAGCCTATTTCGTCGGCAATCTCTTTCCGCAGTACCCTCAGCCGCTCAAACAGTTCCATGTTCTCACTCTGTCCGCTAAAGGGCACAGCCTGAACCTGTTCTTCCAGCATCTGCTTGCGACGGCCCTTCACGCTGAAATCTTCGCGGCTGATGACTGCCAACTGTACCCGCTTCCTACCACGCACCACATCCTGTCCGAGGGATGTAACATGCAAATGGTTGTCCTCATTATAAGCAATCTCTATGTATCCCATCTGCAACATCTGCAGCAGATAGTCGTTCCAGTCTCTTATGGGCACATTTCTGCCTGCCGCAAAGGTCTTAATCTGGTTGTATCCATGCGCTATGACTTCCGGTGAGAAACTGCCGTGCAGAATGTCTATCGTCAGCGTGAATCCCACTTGCTCGCCCGTCCTCAGTATGGCAGAAAGTGCCTTTTGAACCAGTTCCGTTCCATCGAATGTCTGAGGTGGCGTATGGCACACATCACAGTTGCCACAACTTTTGTCGCTGGTCTCACCGAAATAGTTCAGCAGGATACGTCGCCTGCAAACCTGCGCCTCGGCATATTCCTGCATCCGCTGTAGTTTCTCCGCATTGATTTCCCGCTGTCCGCTTTCCTCTGCGAAACGCTGCAGCGTGATAATATCTCCAATATTGTAGAACAGGATGGTCTCGCAAGGCAGTCCGTCACGCCCACCACGTCCTATCTCCTGATAGTAGTTCTCAATGCTCTTGGGCAAATTATAATGTACCACAAAGCGCACATTGCTCTTGTCGATACCCATTCCGAAAGCAATCGTGGCACAGACCACCTGAATGCGGTCGTTGATAAAGTCCTCCTGCACCCGATTGCGCTTATCCATAGGCAGTCCTGCGTGATAGACACCCACCGAGATACCTTCCTTCTGAAGCTTCTCTGCCAGTTTCTCACAGGTTTTCTTTGCCAGACAATAGATGATGCCACTTTCTCCCCGATGACGGCGTATCAGGTTCTGAATGGTGCGCAGTTTCTCTTTTGCCGAATATCCACGTCTGACATCTAAGCTCAGATTCGGACGGTCAAATGAACTGATGAAGATTTCCGGCTCCTTCAGGTGTAGTTGCTCTATGATGTCAGCCTTCGTTATCTTGTCTGCCGTAGCCGTAAGCGCCATGACAGGCACATTGGGGAACAGCTCATGCAAATTGCCCAACTGAGTGTATTCCGGTCTGAAGTCATGTCCCCACTGCGATATACAATGCGCCTCGTCAATGGCAAAGAGCGATACCTTCAACATTGTCTGCACCCATCTCAGTTCCACCATCAGCCGCTCAGGCGAGATATACAGCAGTTTCACCTCTCCACGCAGACAACGCTCTGCTATCTGCCTGTTGGCAATCTCGTCGTTGGCACTGTTCAGCGCCTCCGCTGCAATGCCGTTGGCTCGCAGTGCCTCCACCTGATCCTTCATCAGCGATATAAGCGGCGACACCACGATAGCCGTACCCTCCATCATCAGGGCAGGAATCTGAAAGCATATCGACTTGCCGCCACCCGTAGGCATCAGCACTAATGCATCCTTCCGTTGTAGCACATGATTGATAACATCCTCCTGCAAAGGACGGAAGGAGTCGTAGCCGAAATATGATTTCAGTGCCTTATATAATACCTCATTACTCATTTTTGTCATTCTCCCTAATAAGTTCTACCATTTTTTATTAAGTGCTTCACTACCTCCCAATCCGCTGGCAGCCAGTTGACGCTCTCCAGCTCATCCTTGTGGAGCCACTTCGCAGCCTCGTGCTCCTTCAGCTCCAGATGCCCGCTCTCCACGTGGCAGACGTAGCAGTGCATGGTCAGATGGAATGACGGATAATCCCACTCCACCGTCTCCACGAACCGCTCCACCACGATGCGCGTCTCCAGTTCCTCCCATATCTCGCGCTTCAATGCTTCCTCAGGCGTTTCCCCAGCTTCCATCTTCCCGCCGGGGAACTCCCACCAGTCCTTCCACTCACCATACCCCCGCTGCGAAGCGAAGATACGACCTTTGTCATCATGGATGATTGCTGCTACCACTTCTATCTGCTTCATATCTCTTCCAATCCCAGCGATTTCAAATACTTGTATGTGCCATCATAGAACTCGGGCAGGCGCGTCGGGTCTTCAGGGAAACCGTCGGAGCCCAATTTGCCGTTGCCCGTCGGAACACAGATAACAACACCTTGGCGGGCGCGAGTCAGCAGCACGCGGTAGGCGTTGAGCATATATTTGCGGTTCTCTTCGTTGTTCTCAGGATTCCACTTATTTTTGCCGTTGAATTTGTAATATGTTCAACAACCATCCTCGCATCGCATATCGGCATCCCACAGCACACAGGCATAGTCGAGTTCCAATCCTTGCACCTGTATCTCTGTGGCGGCGTCCTCCAGATAGTTTGATGAGCGGATATCCGTCTTGTCTTCGAGAAACCAATGCACAGCATTTTCGTCGCCTTGCCCAAGTATATGTACGGCCAGCGGCTTGAAGCGTGCGGCCACTTTCGTTACCAGCACGCCTGTCTGCTGGCTGCCGCGTGCCTGTTTGCGCAACCAAGCGCGAGCCTGTTCCATGTCGCGTGTCAGCACAATGGGATATCCTTTCTGCTTTACATCTTGGTAGAGTGATGCGGCATCGGGAGCGAATGACAATAGTGAATGGATGAAAGCAGATAACGTCTCAGCTCGGAACGACCTTAAACTTACGGCCAAATGCAATTCGTCGGAGTAAGTGACCTTGTCATTTTCCTGTAGTAAGTCGTTTACACGACCTTCTGCATATTCCGGTTCTGTCAGCTTGTTGGAGATGAAAACGTTCCAATGCTTGAATCGATTGTTCAAGGCGTTGATCCATTCCGTGATGCCAGCCTCGCCTGTATTGATTTCCTGACCGCCACCCACTAGACAAATGATGACGGCCCAATCTTCGCGCTGATCAAGCGACCAGATCAGGAACTCCGCTTCCGACATCGGGAAGTTGGGCACTTTCAGTTTGTTGCCATACGTTCCTCCGCGCTTCAGATAGTCAGCTATACGCTTGTGCGTCCAGCTGCGTTGTGCTTCGTCGAAGATGGCTACGTGTTCCACTTCGCCATATCCGGTTGCTTCCAGACGTACAGCCTTTTCGGGATCGATCTCCACCACGCCGTTCTCCACGGGATTCTTTATCTTGGCCAGCATATTGTCGCGATAGCGGTGGATGATTTGTATGAATTCGCTTACTTCGCGTCGCGAATCTGTCATGTTCTTCTTTTCGCCTTTGGCGGAGCATTTCTTTTGGTTGTCGCGAGCCAATGCTTCTGTCAGTACCGCTACAAGCGGTCCGTTGCCAGACAGGTACACAGCTCCATTCTCCTTGTCCAGTTCACCATCCTTATATGTCTGCTTGATGGCCACATCAAGTCCAACCAGCGTTTTACCGGCACCCGGCACGCCCGTCACAAAACAGATGCTTTTCTGTCGCTGTTCTTTGCTTTGCTGAATAACATCAAGGATATAGTTGATGGTACGGTCGGTTGATACCTTGTCTGCCTCGTGGCGTGTAATGTCTTCAACAGAGTGTTTTTCAAACAGCGTACGTGCCGCCTCGATGATTGTTGGAGTGGGTGCATATGGGCTGATAAGCCAGTTGTCTATTACCTCTTCGCTTCGTTCTGCTCCAGCATGTTCCAGCACCCTCGCTATCAGTTCTTGTAGGTGTTCTTCGCCCGTGATCATCGGGTTGTAGATGTCGTCGTTGTAAACCGAAGGTTGAAACACCGTTGTGTATTCCTTATAACGTGTCGGAACCAATATAGGCACAATCTTTCTGTCGTGACTGAAAAGGTGGAAGTTTTTCAAGTCAAGCGCATAATCCATTACCTGCTCAATACCTGCCTGAAACTCTTCTTTCTTGCCCACTTTAAACTCCAGACAGAATATCATTCCTCGTAGCAAAAGGACCACATCGATACGCTTTCCAAGACGTGGAATATCATATTCAAAAACAATCTGTCCCACCTCGTCCTTCCATGGTTCCAACACCTGCTGCATCAATGTAATTTCGCCCATCCACGCCTCGTCGGTAGTCGTCAGCGAGTCTCCATGATAATTATTGTGAAGAGCACCTAACACAGTCAGAGGGGATTGATTCAAGAACTCAGCGAATGTGGCAGTATATAGACATCTGTTTGACATATAAGTTTTTTCTATTCTTTTTTCTCTACTGAGATGTTCAAGTTTTTCTATTCATACCCCCACAAACACCTTGTCCCGATGGTACGCCAGAAACTCTCGGCTGGGCAGGTATTCTGTGAGCAACGTTAGCTTCTGACCTTTGATGCAACCGAAGTGCTTGTCGTAGTATGCTTTTGTCTCGTTCTCTTGCAGGGCGAAGGAGAGTATGACGCAGTAGCCATCTGGAGAGATTGTGATGAGACCTTGGTCAAAGGCTTTGTCGTACAGGGCAGAGAGGCAGATGCCATTACAGGGATTTAGTCGGTCCTTTTTATGAGATTTGTCTGCCCATGGTATGATATGGCTGGCAAGCAACAGCTGAGGGATGTCAATACCAGTAAGGGCGCAACGGCCTCCATAATTAGCAAGAATCATTCGTCGGAAATAGTCTTGGCCTTTTCGCTGCTTGGTAAGTGAAATTTTGTCTTCGCCCTCTTTTGTGATGTCAAAATGTGCAATGAGCTTAGTAGAGATGGTTCGCGGATTCCGCTCCTGAGCCACAATACCATCAGCCACCACCACTTCCTGCTCGTATTGTGCATATTGCTTTAGACTTCTGAGAGCGCAGAAGTTCTTCAACGGATAGCTCCGTTGGTTTGGCTTGCCGTAGTCAAAAATATTGGGTTCATTCCGTTTCATCTTCTTCACTTCTTGGCTAACGAATCGCAGCACAGCCTCAATGGTTTCTGTATCCCGCACATCGTAAAGTGACCGTCCGTGGAGGTCAATCAGATCCTAATGTGCCAGCACTTCATCCAAAATCCGTATGGCACGCGCATAACTGTCAGCTTTCCCCGAGTTTTCCGGCGACAGTCGTGTATTGAAATCTATGAATCCTTGTTTATCCATATATCATTCTCCAATATTTGTCATCTTCAACTCTTGAGAAAGCAGGAACTGCTTATATTCCCTAACAAACAACTCTTTTATATCAACTTCCAATAGGTCGGCAATTCTTAATAGATTGCCGAGGTCGGGTTGCGAAGAGTTGGTGCACCACTTCTACACGGTGGTCGGATTGACCCCCATTTGTTCTGCAAGCCACTTGTTAGTGCGTTTCTTTTCTGCAAGTACGACTTTTAACCGATTGATATCTTCCATCTTTGCGAATTTAATGTTGCGAATATAATGAAAATTTTTCATTCTTTCTTTAATTACACATATAATTATATATAATAGATTCCCTTTTTATGCTTTTTTATGTGTTTTTGCTGTTCATGTATCTGCCAAATATGGTTTTCTTGATGATTAGCTGGATGAGGACTCCAAACCACATACCTAAATCAGGTATCTGGTTTGCTTCTCATTCTTATGGCCTTGAGATAATGCTCCTTGTTTTCGCTGTAATCTATGCGAAAACATTTCTTGAACTCACAAAAAATCTCTCTACGTTTCAGAAGTTCACGCGAGGTCTTTTTTGCTTCAAAAAGGTCACTTGAAGGTCACCAATAAAAGAAAAAGCACCTACAAAATCTTTGTAAGTGCTTGATTTTCATTGTGGACCAGCTAGGGCTTGAACCTAGGACCTCCAGATTATGAGTCTGTTGCTCTAACCAACTGAGCTACAAGTCCAATCATTGACAGATACAGCCGGAAGCCGTATCTATTCGGTTGTGCAAAGGTAGATATTTTTTCTTGAAAGAACAAATTTTTGGCGATTTTTTAATGCGGAAACCGTAAAATAATCATCGTGCCTCCTACGTGCCGTATGGGCAACTATCCAGTGAATACTTTTCGGCATACATTCGAATCGCTAAAATAGAAGCCAAAAGAAAAAGAAAATTAAATAAACAGAGCCGACACCCTGCCTATCATGTTTTTTGCTTAATTTTACTACTGTTCTATACAATCATTATCATTACTCACAAAAACCAAAAGCCTATGGATTCCAAGCTTGCACAACCCGACGCTGCCGCACTTGAAGACCAGCAAAGAAACACTAAGTTTGACCGCCGCAGAAGGCTCATCGGAGCGATCTGCGGACCTCTCTGCGCCCTGATCGTGTGGGCGACACCCATTAGCGGATTAAGTCCGGAAGGGCACAAATTAGCCGCCATCATGACACTTGTCGCCTTGTGGTGGATCACGGAGCCGGTGCCGATCCCCGTGACCTCGCTCATTGGCCCCACGCTGTGTGTCATCTTCGACGTCGTGAAGATGAAAGACGCTTTTGCGGCTTTTGCCAATCCTACCATCTTCCTTTTCATGGGAGGGTTCATCATTGCCAAGGCCATGACGGTCAACGGCATAGACCGGCGCATCTCGTATGGCATCGTCTCCATGCGCTGGGTAGGCGACAACCCCCGGCGAATCTTCTTTGCCATCGGTTTTGCATGTATGCTATGCTCCGGGTGGATAAGCAATACCGCCACGGCTGCCATGATGTTTCCTATTGCGCTCGGACTGTTAGAGTCGATCAAAGAGATGATGGCGGCAAAAGGAAAGGTCATCAACCTGAAGACGTACAAATACGCTACAGGTCTCATGCTCATGACGGCCTACGCCTGTTCCATCGGCGGTGTGCTGACACCCATCGGTACGCCTCCCAATATCATCATGTTAGGTTTTCTCAACGAGCTGTCGGGCATCAATATCGGCTTCTTCCAATGGATGATATGGGGCTTTGTGGCCATGGTCATCTATTTTGCCATTGCTTACCTGTTGCTCGTAAGGATGTTCCCCGCCGACGTGAGCCGTATTGAAGGCGCGCACGAGTTTGTTGAAGAAAAGCGTCAGGCTTTGGGCAAGTGGACCTTGGCCCAGAAGATGACGATGGTGGGATTCTGTATCGCGGTGGTGTTGTGGGTGACACCCGGTGTGCTGAGCATGGCCTTAGGCAACAACAGCGACGTGATAAAGACATACAACCGCCTCTTCCCCGAGGCCATCGCCGCTATGATCGGTGCCCTGATCCTGTTTTTCCTCCCCGGCGGGAGAAAAGCCGACGGCAGGCCACGCCCTGTCATCACCTGGCGTCAGGCGGTGGAAGGTGTCGAATGGGGTACGCTGCTGCTCTTCGGTGGCGGACTGGCCATGGGTGGCATGATGTATACCACCGGCCTTTCGCAATGGATCGGTGACAGCATCGTAGCCATGATGGGTGGTCAGCCTTCACAGCTCGTGCTCGTTGCCGTGTTCTGTGTCGTCTCCTTGCTCATGTCGGAGCTCACGTCTCACACCGCGGCTACCAACATGGTGGGTCCGTTGGCCATTGGCGCTGCCGTTGCCGCCGGCTTCTCACCCGTTCCTGTCGCCGTCGGCGTGGCGTTGTCGGCCTCACTCGGCTTCATGCTTCCCGTCTCGACACCACCCAATGCCATCGTCTATGCCTCTGGCTATGTACCTATCACGAAGATGATAAAGACCGGTGTCGTCATCGACTTTATAGGCATCGCATTTGTCACCATACCCATTGCATTATATTTGGTGAATTTGGTATTATGATGTCGCCGCGCCGCTTGCCTTATTAATCGCAAAAACGCCTGTAGACGGAGGTCTACAGGCGTTTATCATAATCAAGGGAGGATGCCCGGCGAAAGGCATCCTCTCAGTTGCTTCAGAATCAGTCGGCGAGCTTGGCCTTGATGAACTCGCGGTTGAGACGGGCGATGTTCGCGATCGACTCGTTCTTCGGGCACTCAGCCTCGCAGGCACGGGTGTTGGTACAGTTGCCGAATCCGAGCTCTTCCATCTTAGCCACCATGTTCTTCACGCGACGGGCAGCTTCTACGCGGCCCTGCGGCAGGAGGGCGAACTGGCTGACCTTAGAAGAGACGAAGAGCATGGCTGAACCGTTCTTACAAGCAGCGACGCAGGCACCGCAGCCGATGCATGTAGCGCAGTCCATAGCCTCGTCAGCGGCATCCTTGGAGATGAGGATCGCGTTGGCATCCTGAGCCTGACCGGTGCGCACGCTGGTGTAGCCACCGGCAGCGATGATCTTGTCGAATGCGGAACGGTCGACCATGCAGTCCTTGATGATAGGGAATGCGGCTGAACGCCAGGGCTCCACAGTGATGACATCACCGTCGTGGAAGCGGCGCATGTAGAGCTGGCAGGTTGTAGCGCCCTGTGCGGGTCCGTGGGGATGACCGTTGATATAGAGCGAGCACATACCGCAGATACCCTCGCGGCAGTCGTGATCGAAGACGAAAGGCTCGTTGCCACCCTCGATGAGCTGTTCGTTCAGTATGTCGAGCATCTCCAGGAACGACGTGTCACCGGGGATGTCTTTCATCTCAAAGGTGTCGAAATGGCCCTCTGCTTTAGGACCATTCTGTCTCCAGACCTTTAATGTAAACGAAATATTTGTATCCATTATATTCTGAGTTTATAAGTTGATGAGTTTATGAGTTCTTGAGCTTCTAATATGTCTCCTAATACCTCAGTGTGAAAAACGAAGCGTATATATCAGTGAGGATAGCATCTTGTTTACTTCTGTATTGAGCTTCAATGCATCGTTAAATGCTTCATCTCTGACATAGCCAAAATCGTGGGAAAGGATAAGCAGAGCCTCCTACTCATTTACCCATTTCTGCTTATTGTCAACTGATGTAATTAAGAGCTTAAAAACTCAAGAACTTATTAACTAAATAGCTATCTTATGATTTATAATTACGCGTCTGCACCTTGATATACTGATAGTTGAGTGGTTCCTTGTAGAGTGTCGGAGCCTGATTCTCACCCTGATACTCCCAGCAAGCCACATACATGTAGTGCTCGTCGTCGCGCTTAGCCTCACCTTCCTCGGTCTGGCTCTCCTCGCGGAAGTGACCACCGCAGCTCTCGTTACGCTCGAGGGCATCGTAAGCGATGAGCTCACCCATAAGGATGAAGTCGCGGAGATGGATAGCCTTGTCGAGCTCGACGTTGAGACCTTCCTTAGATCCCGGCACGCGTACGCAGGTATTGAACTGTTCGCGCACATCCTTGAGCATTGCGAGCGCCTTCTTCAGGCCGGCCTCGTTGCGAGCCATACCCACGTAGTTCCACATGATGTTGTAGAGCTCCTTGTGAATAGAGTCGACACTCTTCAGCTTCGACTTGTCGGTCTGCTTGTTCTGGATGTCCATGATGCGGTCGATCTCGGCCTGCACACCCTTCTCAGCCTCTACAAACTCGGGCGCGTCGGTACTCGGCTTCTTCACCTGAATCTGGTCGGAGAGATAGTTCTGCATGGTGTAAGGGATGACGAAGTAACCGTCAGACAGACCCTGCATCAGTGCGGAGGCACCGAGGCGGTTAGCACCGTGGTCGGAGAAGTTGCACTCACCGAGAGCAAAGAGACCCTTGATGTTGGTCTGCAGCTCGTAGTTGACCCACAGGCCACCCATGGTATAGTGGATAGCGGGGAAGATCATCATCGGGTTCTCGTGCGGGTCGACGTCGGTGATCTCCTGATACATATCGAAGAGGTTGCCATAGCGCTGGTCGACGACATCGCGGCCCAGGCGCTGGAAAGCCTCAGAGAAGTCGAGGAACACAGCCAGGCCCGTGTTGTTCACGCCATAGCCTTTGTCAGTACGCTCCTTAGCGGCACGTGATGCCACGTCACGGGGCACGAGGTTACCGAAGGCGGGGTAGCGGCGCTCGAGGTAGTAGTCACGGTCCTCCTCAGGAATGTCGCGGCCCTTGAGCTCACCGCGCTGCAACTTCTTGGCATCCTCGAGTTTCTTCGGTACCCAGATACGTCCATCGTTACGCAGCGACTCCGACATCAGGGTCAGCTTCGACTGCTTGTCGCCGTGTACGGGGATACAGGTCGGGTGGATCTGTACGAAGCAGGGATTAGCGAACCAAGCGCCCTTGCGGTAAGCCTGGATAGCAGCTGTACAGTTGCAGCCCATGGCGTTGGTGGAGAGGAAGTAAGTGTTGCCGTAACCGCCGGTAGCGAGGCAGACAGCGTGGGCGGAGTAGCGCTCGAGCTTGCCTGTCACGAGGTTCTTGGCGATGACGCCACGGCAGCGGCCGTCGATGATGACTACATCCTCAATCTCCGTACGTGTGTGGAGCTCTACGGTGCCGTGATTCACCTCTTTCATGAGCGAAGAGTAAGCGCCGAGCAGCAGCTGCTGGCCGGTCTGACCTTTAGCGTAGAACGTACGGCTCACCTGTACGCCACCGAACGAACGGTTGGCGAGCATGCCGCCATACTCACGGGCGAAAGGAACGCCCTGTGCCACACACTGGTCAATGATGTTGGCACTGACCTCCGCCAGACGGTAGACGTTGGCCTCACGGGCACGGTAGTCACCGCCCTTGATGGTATCGTAGAACAGACGGTAGACGGCATCACCATCGTTCTGGTAGTTCTTGGCTGCATTGATACCGCCCTGTGCAGCGATAGAGTGTGCACGGCGCGGAGAGTCCTGAATGCAGAAGTTGATCACGTGGAAGCCCATCTCACCGAGGGAAGCAGCAGCGCTGGCACCGGCCAGACCTGTACCTACGACGATGATGTCAAGCTTACGCTTGTTGGCGGGGTTCACCAGTTTCTGGTGAGCTTTATAGTTGGTCCATTTTTCGGCCAGGGGGCCTTCTGGAATTCTTGAATCTATCTGAGTCATTTTGTTTAATGATTTAAAGAGTTGTGAGCTTTAAACACCTGTCACTTAACAGCTAACACTTATTTATAGCTGGGAGCGAATCCGAGCCAGAATGAAAGCACGAGGAAGGCGAAGACGGCCATGAGGATCGTTACGTAGATGATGCCGATGCACTGCCAGCGCTTCAACCAGATCTTACCACTGATACCTAAGGTCTGCATGGCGCTCCAGAAGCCGTGGCTCAGATGGAACCAGATGGCGCACATCCACACGAGATAAAGGATGGAGTAGACGGGGTTGGCGAAGGTCTGCTGGATCCAGCCGAAACCGTCAGCAGGTGCCGGCGTGGTAGCGACACCGGCGAGCTCTGCGAACATCATGTGGCACCAGAAGTTGTAAAGGTGCAGGCCCAGACCGAGGAGGATAATGATACCGAGGACGAGCATGTTCTGCGAAGCCCATGACACCTCAGGACGGCGGCTTGTCACCTCATAGCGCTGCGGGCCACGTGCGCGGCGGTTCTGCGCAGTAAGGATAAATGCGTAGACGATGTGGCATACAGCTAAGAAGGCAAGTGCCAACGTTCCTACTACAGCGTACCAGTTGCTTCCCAGGAAAGCGCATACCGTGTTGTACGCAGTGGAAAGTCAGGAAAAGGATGAGGCAGATGCCAGTGACAGACATCACCACTTTTCTACCAATCGGAGAATTGATTAACCACATAAATGATTGATTTTAATAAAATATTAATGTTATGTTTTTGTATATATATCATTTTGGGCTTGCACATACCACACTTTAGGTAGATGTAGCGCGTTTCCGCTGCAAAAATACTATAATTTTGCCGATTGTACAAATCTACCCTTGTTTTTTTCCACATTATTATATCTCCATATTATATTCCGTGCCATAGAAGCCAAAACAAAGAAAAAGATACGGCTTGAGGATAAGGTCGTCTCAAACCTATTTTTTAACTTTGCACATTATTAATATATACACATTAAAGTAAAATAAAGGACAAACGATGAAAACAAAAACACTCATCCACGGATTGTGGAACTTATCTCTCGCCTGCTTCCTTATCGCAATGCCAAGGACGGCGGAAGCTCAGACCGTGAAGGAGGAATATCCCTCATTCACGCATAACAATGAACCCGACGGAACCCTTTATCTCCCGGCACCGCCCGACACACTCAGCCAGAACTACGTCAACGACATGGTGCAGTATGTGTGGGGGAAGACGCAGCGTTGGGGTGCCCGTGGCCGTCAGGCCGTCTTCGATTCTTACATGACGACAGACAGTGTCGTTGTCGGGTTCTCCGAGGCTTTCGGCTATAGCATGTCCAAGACAGCCACGCCCGCCATCTATGACCTTGTGGCCAAGACCATCAGCGATGCCGTCTACGCCACGAAGAAGATCAAGAAGCATTATCAGCGTCGTCGCCCCTTCGTGCAGTTCGGCGACACGACGCTCATCCCCTGGGACGAGGCAAGCCACCTGAAAAGTCCCTCCTATCCTTCCAGCCACGCTGCGGCAGGATGGGCAGTGGCACTCGTGCTCTCAGAGCTCAATCCCGACCGTGCCGAGCCGATCCTGAAACGAGGCTATGAGTACGGACAGAGCCGCGTCATCGCCGGTTACCACTATCAGAGCGATGTCGACGTTGCTCGCTTGGCAGCCAGTGCGGCTGTGGCACGTATCCACACCACGGCAGCGTTTACAGAGGCAATGAAGAAAGCAAGGAAAGAACTCAATATGGAAAGAAAAGCCAAACAATAACAAGATAAAGACTCTTCTGACTCCTGACTTCTACTCCTAACTTCTCACTCCTATAGGTTAATGCAACGACTTGACGTGCACCCCGTCGCTGCTACGCTTGACCTCGATGTCGCCAAAATGGTTCAGCAGTTCCAACGCACGGTCCAAGCTCTCTGCGCGCAGGCAGAAGAAACGGAGACGTTTCTGGGCAACAGCCGGATTGTCGAAAACAAAAGGCACACGGTACCAACGCTCCAAGCTCTTGGAAATCGTGCCTAAAGGCTCATCGTCGAAATAGAGATAGCCATTCTTCCAATACTCATAAGTATCCATATTCTCTTCGGCCACCTCCAACAATCCATTGCTTTGCAGCGTCACACCTTGTCCGGGCTTGAGCGTCACCGAATGCTCTCCACTGCGCCCGCTCACAGCAACGATACCTCGGAGCAGCGCCACATGAGCCGGCTCCGACGGATAACAACTCACATTGATTTCCGTACCAAGGACACGGGCATCTACTTTGTCGGTGATGACGACGAAGGGATGGCTGGCATCGTGAGTGACATCAAACTCAGCCTGCCCCTGAAGATAAACTGCCCGCTCCTTACCATTGAACGTAAGAGGATAGGTAAGTTTCGAGTCAGCATAGAGCCACACCTTTGTACCGTCAGCCAACACGATATCATAGCTCTTGCCCGGCGGCACGGCAATGGAGCATTTCTCCGTTGTCACTTCATCGGCATCAAAGCCCAAGGCTCGCAGCAGACGGTTACGGGCCGAGAGGTTGCCCCCTGTCATCGACAGATTCTGACTATGCCCTGACAGCGGTATCACCTTGCCCGTACTGGTGACCAAGGCAGGCTCCGACAGCCGGTGTCGCGGGACATCATAGGCGATGTCTGGATTTTCAGCAGGCTTGTTGGCGCGGAACCACCAACCCACCCCAAAGAGGAACAACAGGCAGGCAGCTACGCCTACCAAGCCCCAGAAGAGCGGGCGGACAAAGAACGGCTTGGGCTGATCCCCCGCCACATCCTCAGCCTCATCGCCGACGGTAGACGCTACGGTCTTGTCCTTCGCCGCCATACGAGCTTTGAAACGAGCCAACTCCTGCCCCACCTCCGTGTCCGGCATCATCTCGTCGGCATGGTGACGGTTCAGAGCCTGTTGCAGGTAGGCGCTGACACGAACGTCGTCCATGGCATCACCATCCTGGATCAACCCTTTGAGTTGTTCCTCCTCATCCTGACTGTTGCCGTCGAGCCACTGCCGGATGTTTTCCAGTCTGCCTTGTTCAGATGCTGCCATAACGATGAATTCTATAACGACAAATCGTTTAGTTTATTACCTTATATCCAATCAGTTTCTATTTGTATAACGAGACATGTTGCACAGCGTATACCCCTATTTAGCATTATTTAATTTCATATTAGATTTGAAAACTCTCATAGCCTGGGCAATATGCTTTTTTACGGCACTGACGCTGATGCCTAACTCCTCAGCCACCTCCGCTTGCCGCAGACCCTTAAAGTAGCATTCGTCAAGTACGCGGCGGGTCTGTGGCGTGAGCGTGTCGATGAGTTGATAAATCCTCTCGATGTTGCTCTCCGCCTCTTTGAGCACGCTGCCGTCATCATCAGTGCCATCGCCGTAAAGTGTTTTGAAGAAAATCTCGTAGCGCTGTCGGGAGAGGCGGCTCCGGGCCCAGTCGGTGCATTTGTTCCTGACTGTTCGGTAGAGATAGCTTTTCTCCCCCGCCTCATCAACATCTCCGATATGGTTCCAGAGCATTTCAAAGGAGTCGCTGAGAATATCACGGCATAGCTCGTCATCTCTCACCATACCCATAGCGAAAGCATACAGCTGTGCGTAGCATTCCCGGAACAAACGTTCAAACTCCCCTTCGCGACTCATAATTGCCACAAAAGTATAAAGAAATAACCAAGTGGCCAAACAAATTCTGCCGTTTTTCCGACCTATCAGTTGAAGGGACAGTCTAATTGGACATCTTCCCCAAACAAGGTGCTCTCAAGCAAAAAGAAAATGGGCTGGTAAGCCCCAAGCCCGCATTGCAAGGATGGCATACCAGCCCATTTCAGAAGACCAAAAGTACCTGACCCGGCACTATCGCTGAAGCGGATAGGTGAGCTCGTCCTTGGCGTGTGCACCCAACCTTGCTGTTTGGATCTGCATTTTGTTGACCACCACGCCATAGGGCGTGATGAAGCTTCGCCCAGCCCTGCCAGTTACAGTTTCCTCACGCGACACACCCCCAATGGACTCAAGTTGCGAGAACTTTGGCAGGCCTACTGAGGGTGACACCATGAGCGTACGTTCTCCAGTATTGACATTGATGCGGTAAATGCGGGTGAAAGAACATCCTTCGGGCAGGTTTACCTCATAAACATAGTCGAGATGAGCCTTCTTGCCCTCCTTGAGGAGCGACTTCGTCAGCTGGGCCATCGTCATTGGTTTTGCCGAGAAAACGTGAAGAGTGCCGACGGAGGTCTTAATCTGCGTGGACTGCGGCTGACCGTGCCATCTGGCACTTCCCGTAGAGCGGGGAGCATAGAGCGAGGGAGCCGTGCCATTCAGCTGCATGAGCAGCTTACCTTTATCGATAATCATCATCTCCGGCTGTGGCCTCATGCCATCGGCATCTGTCGAATAAGCTCCAATCAACTTGGTTCCGTGATAAGAGTCCATTGAAGTATAGTTCTTGACCGACAAGTTACGGTCAATAACCTCCTTGCCTATCTTGCTGCCCAAATCAAAGCTCTTGTGGTTGATGGACTGCTGCGCATACAAATAACCAGGGCGCAACAGGTTGTCTGAGAATACAAGAGAGGCCGCGTCACCCGTGTACAATACGGGACCCTCATAGGATTCCGACACAATGGCGGCCTTTCCAAGGCTGTCAAGGCCATCGGCAAAAGCCTTTACCCGACGCTCAAGTTCTGACGGGGCGGGCAGGTCCGCGGGTGACGCATATTCGAGGGTCATCTCGTCCTTCATGGGTACACCAGCCTGACTGCGTGTCATCGCAGTAACCTTCAACGTGACCTGGTGGACAGGCTGCCTGAGTATGACGCGTTCTGAAGTGGTACGATAGATATCCTCATTGTAACCACTAAGACTCACACTCGAGTTGTAGAGATTCTTGTATGAATGGAACGTGGCCGACAACGACCTCAAAAGTGTGTTAATGCGGAGCGTGTCAATGTCGAAGCCCTCAAACGAGGCTTCTATATCCCTGACTGGTGCCATGCGCTGCATGTCGGGAACCTCTTTCAGGTCTGCAGGCATTGGGTTATCCACCAGAAAGTTGTTTTTCTGCACATAGATGCGCAGGGCATTGTCGTAGGCCTCGTCAGAGCAGGCCCAGTAAGCCCGGCGGAACAATGGGACGTTCACCTCTGAAGGCAGTCTCACCCCAAGCAACATCTGCTTCCAAGGCTCACTGTTATGCCTGAAATTGCCTACAAGTACTCTCGCACTACCAGTTGAACGCCAAGGCTTGTAGCCTGCATAGACTATGGCACCGAGTTCTGCCGACACATTGAACTGCCGGTAACGGTTAGCAATGTAGGAAACATAGAAAGGTCTGGGAGCATCCGCAACCCTAAGGCTATCGCACGTACGCTTCAATTCTTCCTCCATAGCTTTC
Source organism: uncultured Prevotella sp. (assembly GCA_900315955.1). Classification (GTDB taxonomy): domain Bacteria; phylum Bacteroidota; class Bacteroidia; order Bacteroidales; family Bacteroidaceae; genus Prevotella. The sequence continues at coordinate 14,160 of ONBC01000045.1, read as the reverse complement.
AGTATGGCGACGCTGTCGGATTCTGACGTGGAAGAGGAAAACGATGGTGCACTGAGCGACGGGAGTTTTTTTGCCAACTTGCCGCGACGCTGCGTCTCCACCTGACTGACGAAAACAGCCGGCGAGGCGCATGCTACAGGCACCCAGCCTGACTCGGCACCACAAGAGCCGGTAAACACTTCCGTGTTGCCGCCACCTGCAACGATATGGGAGAACATGGAGAGTGGCGTGCCGATGAGGTCAACGCCCCTTACCAGCTCGTCCTTACGACCGTCAACATAGACGCGATAGACCTCCAGCGGGGTGACGTTGAACGAGTTGAGCGAACCACCCTCGCCGGTTAGCGTGAACCCGCTTGTAACGGTCTTGAAGAAATAGCCATACTCTTTGCCCTGTTTTTTTGCCTCAGCGCGTAACATAGCCTTCAGTTGGCTGTCGGTATATGGCTTTGTGGTCTCAACTATTAAGTTAGACTGCCTTGAGACAGCATCGTTGGGCATGGCGGCACGTCCATGTCCGTTGCTCACGGGAAATCCCTCGAGCGGCACGCGACTGGTCAGGAAAGACTTCAAAACGCCCTTATCCACATTGACCACACGACGGGCCTTGACACCCTCACTGTCATAAAGATAATGGCCATTCATATCGGAACCGGCGTAGTGGCTGAGGGTCGGATCGGACACCACATTGAAGGTAGCGGGCAAAATGGACTTTCCCACCATATTCTTGAATGTCTCGCCTCCCTCCTTCAGACGGTGACCCTCAAGACGGTGACCGAATATCTCATGAAAGAAGACACCGCTGGCCGCACCCGAGAGAATGGCCGGGCCTGTATATGGATTGGCGACTGGAGCCTGCTGCAAGGCTCTTAGCCTGGTTATCATATCCTTGACATCAGCTATCATCACGTCGTCAGAGGGCAGCGAGTCCAGCTGATAGGCCAAATAGCTCTTGTTGAGCGGAAGCTGCATCCCGTCGCTTGTATTGAGCGAGGCACTGAGTATTATCCTTGCCACAATGCGGTTTTGAGCTATCTCTGTCCTGTCGGTATTGACTATCCACTCACGTTTGACCGAATAAGACATAGAGGCCTCACCCACCGTAAGTTGCGGAAAGCTCTTGAAGACAGCAGACACACGGTTCAGCCTCTCAGCCCATTTTTCCACTCCAAGCTGATAGGCTCTCACGTCAGCAGGTGCCTCATAATAAACTTCCTTGGGGGCAGGCGAGAAACAGCCAGTGGTATCTTCATTGGCTACGGAGGTCAAAGCCCTGGTCTTGTAAAGCTTGTAATGCGACTGCGCGATGTTGTAGCGCCTGAGAGTCTCCTTCCATATCGCGGTCCGCACGGCATCAGGGCTGCTGCAGTCGAGTGGCAACAGCTGCACGTACTCCTTTCCAGGCTTACCGCTGGTAGTGCCCCCCTGGGTGGCATACTTGAAATTGTCGAGCTTCATGTCGCCCAGTCTGATTTGCGGTACAAATGAACGCGTGCGGCTGCTGTCGGCATTCATAGTCGAACCGAACGCGCTTGTGATGTCAACCTGATAGGAATCCTCCACACGGTAGCTCATGAAGTAAGGCTTGTCGGGACGATTTTGCAGCTCAGCCCTCTCTGTACGCAATTCGTCCTTGAGTAGGCGCAACATGGTGTCTCCCTGCTGGGCCATGCCCTTAAGCGCAAAGACACCTGCGAGGAAAGTACAAAATATTATTCTTTTCATGTTGTCTATTTGTTATTTATTGTTTTTTTTCATTGATAAAGTCCTATCTCAGCCAGGGTCACCCGATAGAAGCTGCGTACGAACTGGCTGGGTATCCTCAGTCTGACAAACCTCACTTTGCCAAGTCCATACTTGAAAGGAACGATATTGGTCTCGCCGGTAGTACGGCCAAGACCTATCTCAACAACATTGGTAGCCGACTGATACTCACCATCCTCACCAACTACATCGACCTGAATGGAGGAAGGCAGATCCTCTGTATCTTGGTCAGACGCGTCAAAAGTCCTCTGCACAAGAAACAGCCCCGCAACGCTTTTCATCTGTCCGAGGTCGATATCAATGGTGTAGGTCTGCTCCTCAGAACTCTCCGCAGGCTCCCAGAAAGTGTTGCTTTTCCCGTCTATGAGGTTGGCTATGTTGGAGTTGTAGCCTGCGGCATCAGCCGGAGAGACCTCAAGCATTGCTTTGGTGAGCGGAATGGTCGATAACTCTGGCAACGGCGACAACCCCATATTCTTATAATAGTCGTTGAGACTGAAATTATAATAATGCGAGGCATAGCGGTCGGTCTCGAGACCATTAAGACTCTTCAGCGTCTTCAAGGCAAAAGCAGAGCCCTTTGTGTCGTAAACTGCATAGCGGCCGCGTTTAGTGTCCTTGGCTCCTTCCTCGGTGAGATATCTATGCTTGCCCAAGACTAATTTCTTGAGATTTGGCATGTAGAGAATGTCATTGAACGAGGTGAAATTGCCGTCCAGTTCAAGAGTCGTAACGCTCTTGGCCCACTCTGTACGTATTTCCCCGTCAGCGGTCATCTGCTCACTGCCGGTGCCATAAGTCCTGCGGATAAACTCTTTGAAGTCGGAGTTGAACACGGGAACATCAGTCAACACTACTGGAGCAAAGGTGATGGTATCCGCACAGCCCGTCAAGAAGCCCTTTCTATAGAGCGTCACTGGCCTGGCAGGGTCTATGGCATCAGGCAGCAGATAATAGCCCTTGCCTACGAGTTTGCTGTCGATGTTGAGGCTGGTCGTGTCGCCATTCGACTTAGTGTATTTCAGAATAGCTGAAATGACACTATTCTGCCAGTCTGAGAAGCCTAACGCAAGTCTGTTTCCAATGAAGAAGTGTCTGGAAACCACCTGCGTGAAAGCCAATACAGCCTCATGGTTCTCCGTGTAGGGACGCGCATAAGTAAACACCTCCTCAGACTTGCTGCCGCCTTTATCCATCCCCATAACCGACACGCGATAGGAGCCGTCATTGAGGTCTTTGATATCATACTCATGCGTTCCGGCATTCAGAACGACCGAGTCAGAGAGCGACTCACTCTCCCATTTCACCATCACGTGACGTACTATAGGGTCAACACTATTGGTCCAATCTACGGTAAGATGCTTCCAACCCGGACTAACCACCATATCGGTACATTTCCCCACATACCGTATCTCTCCGTCTCCGGTATAATCCTTCAAAGTGTCGGCCAGGCCCTGGCATCCACAAAGGAATGGCAGAAAGACAAGAACCAACATAAAGTTATTTATGTACTTCATCATCTTAATCTTATTCATCAGTTTTCGTGTAAACCTGTAACTCCTGCAAGGAGATATACTCTGAGAGATTGTGGCGCGCCATAGAGAAAAGTTCCCGCGGCACTATCTTCAGATAACGATAGCCATTACCCTGTCCGTCCGGCATGAAACCAATGGTGAGACTTATCGGGGCTGCTTTATCCAGCTCCTCAAGCGACGTGTATTTCTTCATCTTCCCATCAGGCTGAAGATAGCCGTCGTTGTAAGTTCCTCTGCACCAGCGGTCGGCAGGCAACGCATTCTTTGGCTGCTCATAACTTCCCAACTTGGTCCACGCCATCTGTTCATAGTCGCCGGAGCCATTGTCGTGGGCACCATATACATCGACCGCACAAGGCAATGTCGGATAATAATAGTAGCCAATCACATTGCCGTACTTTCTATCGGAAGACGAGCCGATACGTCTGTCGATATACAGCATGGCATACATTCTAATCTGCGCGCATAGACGTTCCTGCCCAAGATCGAGATACATCGGCACGCCAACGGCATTGGGACCCGCAAGGTAACAGCGGAAGCGAGCCTGGGCTTCTGCCACCTCCACGCCATTGGCGCGGTCCTGCAGATAGCCAGCACCCTTGGTCTCTCCATCAAAAAGATATTCCGGCCCTATGTAGTCGGCAGCATTGGTGATGGCTTTGCTGCAAGAGAACTTTATATTTGATGGCGCAAGCAATCCATAATTATAAACCTTGATATGGGGATAAACCTCCTCACGTACCATATAGCCTCTGAAATCTTCCGTACGGATTACTATGGTATTGTCGTCGTACTTCTGCTGAAGCTGGAAAGTCATGGTGTCCTTACCCTCCTTTATGACGAAATCCTTCAATAGAATAGTATCCTGTTTTCCCGTATAGGGATTCACGCCCAAATAATAGACATGAGCTATGCCATCAGCGTCAGAGGGATTATCGGTAGAGACGAAGAAGCCATCCCACCCAGAGGATACATGCACTCCGTCGAAAAAGGCATAGGCTCCCGAGTCGTATGTCGAGAAATGCGCCGTGACCGACACTGATTCCGACCCGTCGCGCCGGCAGAGCGAGACTTTTACCTCATTGTTGTCGGTAGCTTTGTTGAAGCCTACAAGCACAAGCGAGTCACAGAATACGCTGCCCGTCCGCAAGATGGGATCGCCCTTGAAATCCTTATACCTCAAGTTAATTCCAACGATATCTGGATCATCGGGAAGTAAATAATGGCACACAGCCCCTCCCGCTATGGGGCGGAACGTGAGCGAGTCGGCTGTTATGGAGGTCGGGAACAAGTCCTCACCGTCCTTACACGAGACCATTAGCACGGTCACAGCAGACAGCAGTATGATTAGAAACTTATTGATATTCATTTGCCTTAATCTTAATATTAATCCTTGATTCTCATTGGTCTCCACCCCATCCGGGGTTCTGCCTCGCACCTGAGATAAGCACCTCCTCTGCCTTTATGGGGAAGAAATAGTCTCTTGGCGATTTGAACGAGCGCTTGCTCCATACCACGATAGGACCAAGACCATTGTTGTAGAACCCCTGTTCCTTGTCCGAGATGATGTTCCATCCGTATTGTGGCTGGTTAAGCTCGTCTTGAGCTTCCATCCATCTTCTCAAGTTCCAAAATCTGCGGCCCTCAAAGGCGAACTCTACATTCCACTCTTGGTGAATAATGCTTCTCATACCCTCGCGTGTCCTCACTTTGTCAGGGTCTTTGGCATAGCTGCTCCAAGCCTCCTGCACCTTAGGTATTCCTGCCCTGACACGAACGGAGTCTATCATATCATAGACGTGGCTGTTGGGTTTGTCCAAATATTCGTTCCAAGCCTCGGCAGACATAAGATACAGTTCTGCTAAGCGGAAAACTACCGCGCGGATGTTGTATGCCCCCCTGTTGTTTGTATATTGGTACAATGGGGCTTCGGGTATAAATCCTTTCTTGAGCCAATAGCCTGTGAGACTCTGCGGAACCGTAGGATTAACCGCAGCTACGTCGGTGCCGTAACTCTCTCCTTTGCGGCACTGAATGTTGATGCCTTTCCACTGTGTTCCCGTACTGGCCTGTACTTTTCTGTACCATACGGTGCGGTCGGCTGCCACATCCGCATAGAACCTTGGCTCACGATGCCGGTGCAGGTTAAGAACATGCGTATTAAGCATAACGACATTCTTGTATTTCTCATCGGCCTCTATACTCTGGTCATACTTAGACGGCATCCACTGCTTGTCTTCCTCTATTGGAAGACCGTGGTCGGTATAAAACATCTCAACCATCTTCATACTGGGCGCGAGGCAACCCTGCGAGAGAGGGTCGTAGTTCTCGTCCGTACTCTTGGAATGGAAAGGTTCCACATATTGCTGGTCGGGATTGCCGCCCTGCTCCACCAGAGAGAAGATAACCTCTTGATTGGCGAAGTTCTTGTCTATACTCGACTGCTCTATTGTGTTGATGGTATTCAGAAGCGAGGAACCCAAATTAGTCGCACTGTGATAGAGTGACTTACCAGCTTTATGGCAGATGGCGATGGCACTGTCAGCAGCAATTGCAGCCCTTTTCCATTTCTCTTTGTCATAGTCGGGGAATAACCTTTCACCCTGTTTATTCTTAAAATCTTTGAGTGTCACATTTCCATTGAAAAGGGGCGATGCGCCATAGAGCAAGGCATAGGCTTTCAAGGTGGCAGCCGCCTCCTTATTATAATAGCAGTATCGGTAAGCCTCTTTCTCCTGTCTGTAAGGCAGATAGGGCATAGCCTCATCACACAAAGCGACAATAGCGTTTACACAACTGTCAATGGGTTGCCGAGGCTGCTGCATATCTTTTACAGAAGAGTTGGCCTCAAGGTTCTTGGGACCAAGAATGATGGGACCGTACCTGCGCATTAGCTCAAAGTAGAAATGCGCTTTGAGAGCCTTTATCTCTGCCTTCCACATCCGTTTTTCACTCGTGGGCATATTATAGCAATTGTCTATATTGTCTATAAAGATGTTGCAATATCTGATAGCACAATAGAAGCTGGTGCCTGACCAGATGTTACCATATGGCTCAGAGGTCTTCTGCAGTCCGTCACCCACATTGAGGAAAGGAAAACGGGGATTTCCAGAGTTGAATACCAAGTCGTGGGCAAATTGCCCCCCAACAAACTCGTCCGCACCCAGATACCCCGGAGACATATTGAAGCCTGTAACGGGACTCGTAAGGAAATAATAACAGCTTTTCAGCCAGTTGTATGCGTCGGAACGCTGCTCGAAAACGCTCTCAATGGTGGTCACATCGTTCTTGGGCACCACGTCAAGATAATCGTTGCAAGAAGTCAGCGAGACGGCAACAAGCAGCAACGCGATAATTTTTTCTTTCATCATATCAATATTCAGTGCATTAAAAACTAAGGTTGATTCCCAATGACCAAGTACGCTGGATGGGATAATTAAATCCGTTGCTGCCCAGCTCTACATCCCACAAGTGGAAATTAGTCAGACAGAAAGCATTGTTCACCCGCCCGTAAAATTTAAGATTCTTGAAGCCAATGGGCTTGAGAAGCTTCTTCGGGAGGTTGTAAGCCAGTTCTATTGAGGTACATCTGAGGAACGAGCAATTGCGCAGGAAATACGTACTCTTGCGCGTTTCTGCGCTCCTATTATCAGAATTGCCCCAGTTCTCCTCCGGATTATGATTGGCTATATTGTCAACTGAAAGACGCGGCCAGAACGGATGAAGAGCCTGATTGTCCTCGCTCCAGTGGTCGTCATAAATGGCCTGCAAGAGCGCATGGTCGTTGACAAACGGCGACACAGCATAAGAATTGATAAAGAACGACCGCTGTCCGGCTCCCTGGAAAGAGAAACTAAACTCAAACTGCTTAACGTTGAAGAAGCCTGAGAAGCCATAGACCAGTCTTGGCGTTTCAGGGAAGCCTACGAACGTGGCATCATTGACATTGATAACGCCATCGCCATTAAGGTCACGGTACTTGATATCTCCGGGCATGACATCGCCATCCTGCCACGGCGAATTGTCGATCTCTGCCTGGTCGCGGAAAAGTCCCTCGGCTATATAAGCCAAAGGCTGGCTGATTTCCTTTCCCTTGCGCAGCTGCCAGTAAGGTTTGTCAGATGCCTCCTCTATCTTTTTATACGTCACCTTATTATAGGTTAGCGTACCGTTGAGGATCATGTAGATGTCGTTGCGGAAAGCTTTCTGGTATTTGGCACTGAGATCCAAACCTCTGGAATAGGTTTCACCGATATTATCGAGCGGTGTCACCTCAATACCCATTGAGGCAGGGATATTGGTACGATAGGAAATAATGTTGTGGCGGTACTCTTTATATATATCGGCCTGCAATTCTATCTCACCTTTCAGAAGTTTCATCTCCAGGCCAAGATTGCTTTGCTCAGCTACCTCCCACTTAATATTGGTGTTGGCATAGGAAACGACGCGGTTACGCTTCAGCGTCTGCGACGACCCGGGTTCCACATCGAGGCCCATCTCGACCTTATCCAAAGTAGGGAGGAACACGAACCGGGGCGTTGACACGATACCGTCATTACCCACCTTTCCATAGCTGAGACGCACTTTGAGGAAGTTGAGCCAGCTGCGGGTCTTCTTCATCCAAGGCTCATCTGTGACTATCCATGCGGTTCCGACAGCGGGGAAGAAGCCGAACCTGTTGTGCTTGTCAAACCGCTCCGACCCGTTGTAGCCAAAACTTGCTTCTGCAAAATAGCGGCTCATAAATCCATAAGAGGCTCGCCCTGAGAAGGTCATATTGCGCTGGGGCTGCCCGTTAAGCACGCTCGACACCGGGGTGAACGTGCGTTCCTGCATCTGCACCACACCCGTCAATGAGGTCTGATGAAGATTGTTATCCTTACCGCCCCATGCCGCAGTATGCAGCACCGTACCCGTATAGGTCACGCGCGTGTCGGTCATGTTGCTGTTGTTGTATTTTTCCAGCGTGCGACGTCCCTTGGTCGGATTGGTGGCATAGAGGGAATGCTGTCCCGTCTCAAAGTCATAGTTGGTCAGCGCATACATATAAGGTATGGTGGTATAAGAGTTCTCGTAATATCCCGTCTGGACATAAGAGAAGCTGAGCCGATATTCCAGACCCTTGACCCACCGCGACAACTTATGTTGCAGCTCCACGCGGTTCTGTGTGTTGTATCGCGTCCGGTCCTTGTATCCTGCCTGGATGAGCGCATAAGGATTCATCTTGTTCGACAGAGTCGTGCCATACAGCGTGTGCGGCCAGTTATGCTCTTCATCGGCCGGATAAGTCGGGGCGAAATCCACAGGCGAGGCGTTGAACACATAAGCGTAAGCCTGCGACTGCTCGGCCAACGGGCCATGATACTTATCCAGGGTGGCTACGGAGTTAATTTGCAGCTTCATCCCCACCATCAGGTCTATATTCAAATTGGAACGGAACTGAAACTCATTATTGATGATATTCGAGGAGAAGTCATTGAGCTTGTTCGACTTGACCATACCCTCGTCCCTGTTATAATTCAATGCGGCGTAGTATTGCACTTTTGACGACCCGCCACGTATGTTGAGGCCTGCGTGATGGTTCCAGGCGAGGTCTTTGAAAAGCATCTTGTACCAGTCGGTAGCCGGATATACCCAGGAAGGATATTTGCCCGACTGCGTGCGGTTAATCCTCTCCACCGTATAGAGCGGTGTAGCCTCCGGAGACCTGCCCAGCAGAGCCTGGTTGTAGGCCTTCATGTAGGTGACCGGATCAACAATATCAATATTTTGTGTAGGCTGCGACACGATTGACTCATAACGCATAGTGGTATAGACCGACCCCTCACTGCCTTTCTTGGTCGTTACCATAATGACACCGTTAGCACCGCGTGCGCCGTACATGGCTGTTGCCGACGCATCTTTCAACACCGAGAATGTCTCGATATCCTCCACGGCAATACGCGAGAGGTCGAGCTTGGAACTCTCCACGCCGTCAATAAGAATAAGGGGATCCGTATTAGCTCCGCTTTGGAAGGATGTGATACCACGCACGTAGAACTTGGTATTCATCTCGTCCTCACTCAGCGCACCCGGCAGACCACCCGTCTGCCACGCTATCATGCCAGGGATTTTTCCGGCAAAAGCCGTCGTCAGATCAGAGCTTGAGGTCTTCAAATCGCCGGGTTTTACCGTTGTTATCGACGACACAACACTTTCTTTCTTTTGTGTGCCAAAGGCCACGACCTGCACCTCGTCGATAGACTTCGAGTCTGGATTGAGCGTAATCTTCATAGGTTTACGGTTATTGGCAGGCTTAACAGTCTCAACCAATTCAAGGTAACCTAAAAAAGAAAATCTCAATTTTTCTCCCGCACGCACCCTCAACGTAAACCGTCCGTCAACATCAGTTGTCGTGCCTTTATCGGTTCCGAGAATCAAAACGGCCACTCCAGGCATATCGAGTCCGCTCTCGTCGTAGACGTGACCCTGCATGATGAACGCCTCGCCTTTTTCTGCCGAGGCTCCGGCGAAAGGGACTTTCTTAATGGTTACAAACTGTTTGTCGATGGTATAAGTCAGTCCCGTACCTTTCAAGATTTGGTCAAGGGCCTTGCCCACATCGGTGGTATTGACCGAAGCACTAACCTTTACCCCAGCAACATCGTCGTTGGCATACATCATTTTGTAACCTGTGAGTCGCTCTAACCGCTTTAAGACAGAAGGGAGCGTCTCGATCTTAGCTTCGATAACCACCTGACGCTGCGCATAGACAGCCGGCGGCAAAGGGCCAAACAGCGACGCGGATAGCAACAGAAGCGTGAAATACCGTTTTTTCTTACTCATGCTTAGTGATAGTTTATTGAACTCTTACATCAATAAGACGTTAAAGAAAGAAAAGGCACACCCCTAAAAATAAAAAAAAGAAAGGAAACGGATAATTTTCGTAAAGAAGTACTAACCTACGATGCACAATCATCACTAAATTGATACATTCTTGGCTATGAAACTATAACAAGGAGATAACGTAGTGTGGCAGGCAAAGATTCTTCGGGAACCTGCTCAGAGGTAACTATCCAGCGATAACAATAACGCGACACAAGCGGTATAGGCATCGCGAGACAAGCGTAACAATAACGTAAGACAAGCATTATCGCAACGTGACACATACGAGGCAGGATCGTGACACATCTGAGGCAGGATCGTGACACAACTGAGGCAGGATCGTGACACAACTGAGGCAGGATCGTGACACGTATGAGGCAAGATCGTGATACGGTGCGACGCGATGGCAGAACTCAGAAATTACACTTCTATATAACATTTCTACTTTCCCAGTGAATCTGTAGCGTAGGGATGGAAATGTTATTTCCCGTTTTGCTCAGGGAAAGGCCCCAGTGGTGAACTGAATAATTACCGCCCCGTTAGTTTTTCTTAATTATCATTAATTTATCGGAAAGATATTTTCTTATTGGCAAGTTATTTTATACTTTTGCAAAAAGTACAAACATTCTTAAACGCTCAACACTTACAAGCTATCACTCACATGAAAGGACAACATGCCCTCATGCTTGGCAGACCGCTGCGGTCCGTCACGCTGCTGCTGTCGTTTGCCGCTTTTCTGCCTATACAGGCGCAGACCGAGAACAGTCAAGACAGTTGCGATGTAATTATACCCAAAGAATACTACAAGTTTCAGTCACTATCACAGTCACAGTCGCAGCGTGCCAAGGCACGCCGCGTCCCCTCACATTTCACCACGCCTTCAACGGAGTCGGTCATCAAGAACACCGGGAAGGTCTATGCTTTCCGCCTGGCCGCCTGCATCCTGCCGGAATATATCAACAACATTAACGGAGGCTTTGGCAATTATAACAGTCCATTAAAGAATGATGAAATCATTGAGGAAGTGGAAGCTTGGTGGAACGAGCTTGAAGAGGGACTTAACGCCTTATATACCAACGATGTAGGCATTAAGTTCAAGGTGGTGCGCGACAAGAGGCTCATCCTGTTCAACCGCGATGTTAACGGTCTGACACTCAGCCAGGATGCCACCAATGAGACCCGTCTCTATCTGAGCAAGAAAATTATTGACAAGGCATTAGGCGACGATGCCGTTAACTACGACCTTGGCATACTGATCGGCCAGCCCAACCAGAGCCGAAACGGTGTGGCACAGCTCGGCAGTGCTGCTTCTGCTACACTCAAAGGCAGCGCCTGGGCTGTCAGCAACATCACGACCATCGCCCATGAGATAGGTCATAGCTTCGGTGCAGAGCACACCCATATCAAGGACGATGCTATCTGCACGGAGCCAGGATCCGGACGCAGCATCATGAGCTATGGCTCACCACGCGACTTTTTCTCATTGCCCAGCATCTACCAGATGCGCAACACGCTGGCTAACATGAATTATTACAGCGACGAAGAGCGCAAGACACTCGTCAAGATATATGAGGGCAATGAAACTAACACACCATACGCAGTGGAGGAAGAAAAAGGTGCTGATCCTAAGCTCAACCGACAACTCATCAAGACGGAATACACCGTCACAACGGGCACAAACTTTCAATTCTATCTCCCCACTTCGACCGAAAACGATGGGGCGTACTATTATAATGTTAACTCGTTTGACTTCTCAAAAGGAGACACGCAACACGAAAATACGCTGCGCCCGGCCTATAAGGAGACCAAGGAAAGCGTTGCGATGTTTCAGCCCCACTGTATAGCTCCCTCGGCACTTAGCGACGAGCAAAAACGCGATGGCACGCTGCATTATGAACAATATACCGATGCGTCGAGAACCGGCACCTACACTTTCGTAGCCGCGGTTCACGACTACTCACGCTACGATGCCATGCGCATAAAGCTGAATATCGTCGATGGACAACCCTTCCAGATTACAAACGTTATTTCCCCTTCTCGCAGCTTGGAGAGCTACGGAATTGGACGTACCTATAAGATCTATTGGGATACATGCGCCGATCTCTATGGTAAGAACAGCAAAGTGCGCGTTTTACTTTCTGACGATTTCGGCAAGACCTACAAATATGTTTTAGCCGACAATCAGCCCAACAATGGCTATTGCGAGTTCGTGATGCCTTACATCAACATTGGCAAGGTAAACTATGAAGGCTGGGCTAACTTCATGACCGGCGGCGGACGATTAAAAATAGAGGTCATCGGCGAGGCAGCCTTCGACATCTATCCCAAACAAGATTACACCTATCAAAACGAAGTCGTCACCAAGGGCTGGGAACTGCAGACCGCTACGCAGCGCGTACAATTTAAGACCACGGACGGCAGTGAACTGCCTAAGCCGTATCTGACGGTGAAAAGCCTAAGCGAAGTGCCACCCATGGCTACAAATCTCGTAGCGTACAGCAAAAACACACCCGACAAGACCCTCGAATGCCAGCAATCGGCAATCAATGAAGGCAATCTCATACGCCGGTCATGGAGCAGTAATGTAAACGGCATCAACTACACCTACACGCAGCTCATTAAGCTCCCCGAGACCGTGACAACGAAGGAGTTAGTGAGCTATCAGGCACAACAGTTGGCCACTATGGCTAAGGTGCTCTACGACAATATCGACAACATCGGCTATCCAAAAAGCAACTTGGCTGAAGCCACGGAGTTCAAGACCGCCTACGACAAGGTGTACAATAACGGTGACATCATTACCACTAACGCCAACGATATTGACAACCTAAGAGAGGCCATGACCAAGCTCACGAAGATTAGCGACGACAAGGTGACCATGCCTGAGAATGGCAAGTATTATCAAGTCCGCTCTTACCTTAGTCCTTACAACCGGGACACCTATTATTATATGGTGGATACCGGAGAAGGAGAAAAGTTAGTCAACGAGGCCGACTTCAAGACTTACACCAGTGAGGAGCAGAAGCTGTCATCTCTTTGGCTCTGCACGGTCAAGAACGGCAAGTACCAATTCACCAGTGTCAAAGGGCATCCCCTCTTCGACCCATACGTTGCCGACGGTGGCAGTCTCGACAACTCTCTGAGCGACTTCCGTAACTTCAGCAATTCCAATACGGACCGCACCCTTGAACGTGGCTACACCTGGGGTTCATTTACTATCCTCAACAACGACCACTTCGGCAGCATGGTGAGTCTCAATGGCCAATTTTCCGTGGTCCGTGGAGTGAGCAATGGTCCAATGACAGCCGACCAGCGGTGCAATTGCAACGACGGCATGATTGTCTCCACCGACTTCCAGTTTGTGCCGGTCAATACTGTACCTTCCGACATCTCACTGCTCAAAAACGGAGAGCCAAGCCCCCGCAAGAAAGGTATCTATACAATTGATGGCCGCAAGGTTGACGATGACCGTAACCTGGGCAAGGGCCTCTACATCATCGACGGAAAGAAAGTGGTGAGATAGAAGGAAACCAGTTGAGGCCCGTTATCAAAATGGACGAAAAATGTCACAACCGATTTGAAAATAGGTCAAACAGTTTTGCCAGCCTCGGAGAGGCTGAATGCTTCATAACCCCAGTCTAAACGAGCGAAGCGAGTGCAGACTGGGGCTGGTGATGGCAGCGAGACTCACTGACGCCGTGCCTCGGAGAGGCACAATGCGCGAAGCGCGTAATGATGAGGTGCACTCTTGTAACACCTTATATAATAGAACATGTATTAGGACACGTTCTCCCTGTACTGTCTTATTACGCATCAAAGATGCATTCAGCCTCTCCGAGGCTGGCTATCAGTATATTCGGATGCTGCACCAATCCCCCAGTCTGCGTTCGCTTCGCTCACTTAGACTGGGGTTATGAAAAATTCAGCCTCTCTTACCTTTGCATCGTGATTCAGAAATGTTCTAAACTTCAGCTATAAGAGCTGATTTTTTTGTTCAC
>ONBC01000025.1 GCA_900315955.1 uncultured Prevotella sp. | reverse complement strand
GCACTACAAAGATACAAAAACTTTTGGGCATTCCTTCTCTTTTCTCTTGATTTTTAAGACTTTAAGGGCAAGCTATTTGCAAGTGGGAAACTTTAGTAAGGAACTGACCATCTCCTATGTCGGTTTTAAGTCGAAGACCGTGAAAGTGAGTGGCAACGGTCCTATCCAAGTAACCCTTGAAGAGAACAATGCTTTATTAAATGAGGTGGTGGTCGTAGGTTTTGGCACACAGAAGAAAGCCAACCTCACCGGCAGTGTCTCTTCTGTCAGTGCAGAGGATCTCGGCAACCGTTCTCTTACCTCCGTTGCCATGGGCATTGAAGGCAAGATGCCGGGTGTTCAGATTAAGAACAACACCGGTCGTCCTGGTGTGGACGACAGCGACAATGCCATCCGTATCCGTGGTACCGGAACATTCAACAATGCCTCCCCGATGATCATCGTCGATGGCATGGAGAGCACGATGTACAACCTTGACCCCAACGACATCGAGTCGATCTCCGTGCTGAAAGATGCTGCTTCGGCTTCCATCTATGGCTCCAAAGCTGCCAATGGTGTCATCATTGTCACCACGAAGCGCGGTAAGGAAGGAAAGGCACAGATCAACTATGCCGCCACCTTTGGCTGGCAGCGGAGAACCAACAGCGCCAAGTATGTCAATTCGGCTGAGTATGCCGAGCTTACCAACGAGGCACGCGCCAACGAGGGTATGGCTCCGTTGTATACGGCTGCAGACATTCAGCAGTTCCGGGATGGGTCCGATCCTTATGGTCATCCCAACACCGACTGGTTTGGACTGATGTACCGCGGCAGTGGATTCCAGATGACACACAACCTGAATATCTCGGGAGGTTCAAAAGACATACGTTACATGACCTCGGTGGGCTATACCGACCAGAACGGTATTATCAAGAACTTTGGCAACGACCGCTACAACGTGCGCCTCAATCTCGATGCCAATCCCAGCAAGCGTCTGGAACTGTCTATGAGCATGGCTTACACGCGTGAGAACGTCACCAAGCCCACAGGCCCTAACAGTAACGATTATAATTACTACTTCTATCTGCTCTCTAAACTGTCACCGATGGTGCCGTGCTATTTAGAGAACGGCGACTATGGCTATATCGGCGACGGTAATCCCATTGCCTGGCTCGATGCCAACTCCAAGGCAGATCAGATACGCAACAATCTGCAGCTCGTCGGCTCACTGAAGTATACGATCCTACCAGGACTGACTTTCAAGGTCATGTCCTCCTATAAGGCCTACTCAGGCGAGACCCACGACATGCACAAAGCCGTGAGATATAATGCCAACTATGTGCATGGCACCGTAGACAAGCTCACGGAAAACCTTTACTCTGATTTCCGTTTCAGCAATGACTACATCCTGGAATATACCCAGACCTTCGACAAAGCACATCATTTCCATGCTTTAGGCGGTTATCATACGGAGTACTTCCGCGATCATGGCATTGATGCCTATCGTGAGGATTTCCCCAACAGCGACCTTTACGACCTCAATGCTGCCGGTACCAAGAACCAGACATCGGCAGGCAGCAGGCATGAGCTCTCCATGCTCTCCTGGTTTGGGCGCGTCAACTACGACTATCTCGGCCGCTATCTCTTCGAGGCCAACATGCGCTACGACGGCACATCGCGTTTCGCCAAAGGCCATCGCTGGGGTCTTTTCCCATCAGTGAGTGCAGGCTGGCGCTTCTCCGACGAGAAATTCTGGGAGCCCCTTCAGCGTGTCATCGACAATGCCAAGCTCCGTCTGTCATGGGGACAGCTTGGCAATCAGGACATAGCAGGCTACTATCCCACGGTGAGCACGCTCTCCTTGGATCAGATGTATCCGTTCGGAGGTGTCATCCGCCCCGGAGCAGCTACGACGAAAGCCGTGAACAAGAAACTGAAATGGGAGACGACCACTACATGGGGTGCCGGTCTCGACCTGACCTTCTTCAATCGTCTGAATGTCGTCTTCGACTATTATAATAAAACCACCAGCGACATTCTGATGCCTGTGACCACGCCTATGACCTTTGCCCTCACCGACTACTATGACAATGTGGGCAAGGTGCGCAACAGCGGTATAGAGCTGTCGCTCGATTATCATGGACGCGTAGGTAAGGTAAACTATAACGTCGGCGGCAACTTCGCCTACAACAAGAACAAGATCCTCAATATTGGCTCCGGTGGCGACCAGTATATCTATGACACCAACAACGCCTGCTATGCCATCATGCGCAAGGGATACCCTATGAACAGCTTCTTCGGTTACAAGACCGACGGATACTTCCAGAGTGAGGAGGAAATCAAAGCGGCTTATCCCAATGGCTGGACACAGTTTGGTGGTCGCGATCCCAAGCCGGGTGACCTTAAATATGTTGATACCAACAAGGACGGCAAGCTCGATGCCAATGACCGCCAGGTGCTCGGTTCCTGGAACCCCGCCATCACCTTCGGCTTCAACCTCGGTGCCGACTGGAAAGGCTTTGACATTGCGCTCTTCTTACAGGGGGCTGCCGACGTGAAAGGTTACGTCACCCGTGAGGGCGTGGGATATATCAATGGCGACGCCTCCAAGCCTACAACCATGTGGCTGAACCACTGGACCACTGACAACCGCAATGCCAAGACACCACGGCTGATCGTAGGTATGGAAGGATGGAGCATGCCTACCACGACAAGCGACTTCTGGATGCAGGATGCCAGCTATCTGAGACTGAAGACGCTGCAGATTGGATATACCTTGCCCAAATCGATCATCACGAAGATAGGGCTTACCAATGTGCGCATCTTCTATACGGGCGAGAACCTTCTCACCTTTACGGGCTTCATGGACGGAATGGATCCGGAGGCGCCCGTCACCAATGACAATCTGAGGAACAACTATTATCCGCAGACACGTACCAACTCTTTTGGTATCAACGTAACGTTCTAATCAACCTTTAAGTACAACAACAATATGAAACTACATAATTTAATCATGCCAGTCTTTGCAGTAGCATTGACCCTGACAAGCTGTTCGGAGAGTTTTCTTGACCGCGAGCCCACCGACGCGCTGTCCGACTCCAAGTTCTGGAAATCGGAGAAGGATGCTGATGAGGCCCTGACAGGCTGCTATCACCAACTGTACAGTCCTTACCGCCCCGAGGAGATGTGGTTCTGGGATACAGCGAGCGACAACGCCTTCTGCTACCATAACAATAAAGATTACCGTGCCATCGGCAACGGATCCATGGCTTCCTCCGGAGTGAGCGTGCACAACTACTTCACGTATGGGCAGATACGCACCTGTAATGAATATCTGAAACGCGAGAACACCATCGCCTTCTCCTCTGAGGAAAAACGGCAGCAGTATCGTGCCGAGGTGCGCATGATCCGTGTCATGTCGCTCTTTTTCCGCGTACAATGCTACGGCGACTTCCCTTTCTCGGAAGATGTCTATGAGACGATCGACGAGAGCCGTGTGCCGAGGGTCAGCAAAGACAAGCTGCTCGACTTCTGCCATTCAGAACTGAAGGACATCATCCAATATCTGCCGGCGAAAGCTGAAGCCGGCCGCATCACCAGTGGCGCTGCAAAAGCTTATCTCGTCAGATTGGACATGTATATGCACAACTACGCCGAGGCAGCACAAGTAGCCAAGGAGATCATGCAGTCGGGGCTCTACGCAATGCCCAAGCTTACCTACGAGCAGTCGTTCCTGAAAGCAAACCAGTACAACTCTGAAGTCATCCTGTCCTTTGAGCACAACAAAGCCGGCGGTTTCGGAATGTGGGTGTCAGAATTCTTCCCCAACTCCTATGGTGGCTGGTCATCCGTCGTGCCGACACAGAGCCTGCTCAACACCTACGAGACGCGCAACGGTCTGACGATCGATGAGGATCCTACCTATGATGCCCGCAACCCGTTTGTGAACCGCGACCCGCGGCTGCGCGCCACCATTCTCTATCCCGGACAGGTCTGGGACAAGTATGCAGACACCAAGAACTATCCACATGGATATCCGTCTATCGAGAAGGGCAGCGGCGACTATTGGAGTGATGCTGACAACGCCACACATACGGGCATGAATTTCAAGAAGTTCTATTCCGATCCGTCTGAATTTGGCGACATCTTCAGCTGCGACCGCAACTTCCCCATCCTGCGCTATGCTGAGGTGCTTCTCTCCTATGCTGAGGCGAAGATTGAACTCGGACAGATCGACGCCTCTGTCTACGATGCCATCAACCAGGTGCGCCACCGTGCCGGCATGCCCAACGTAGACGAAACCAAATACAACACCCAGGAGACGCTTCGCACATTGGTCCGTCGTGAGCGGCGTGTGGAGTTTGCCTATGAGGGTCTTCGCCGATTCGATCTGCAACGATGGGGCATCATGGACAAGTGCATGCCAGAGACCATCTATCACATGAACGGAACCATCTCCAACACGATCAACGCGGAGGGTGACCACGATGTGGATATCGCGCCTTATGGCAGTGACATTGAGGAGGTAAGACACTTCACCAAGGGTAAGAACGAGTTGCTACCCGTGCCGCAGACCGTCATCGACGTCAACCCATTGATCACTCAGAATCCGAACTATTAATATCAACCCAAGTTCTTCTCCCCCGCCCTCCAAGGGTGGGGGAAGAGCGCACAACCATCACTTACATGAGAACCAAAAACTTTTTTTTAGCCATGCTTATATGGCTCACAGGCGCCCTTGGCGCTAAAGCCACTGAGAAGATTGTTATCCCTATCAGCACCAACGAGACCGACCTCGTGTTGCAGGTGGGCGACAACGGGCGTCTCTATCAGACCTATCTCGGCCACCGGCTGAGCAACCGGTCAGACTTAAAGCAGTTTAACTGGTACAACAAGGCCGCCAGCGACGGCAGCGTCAGCCGGCGGGGATGGGAAGCATACGCCTGTCAGGGGGGCGAGGACTTTTTCGAACCGGCGCTGGCGCTCGTCCACGCCGATGGCAACAGAGCAACCTATTTGTACTATAAGCGCCATGAGGTGAAGGATATTCCGGGCGGCAAAGAGACAACCATCTATCTTGCCGACAACAAATATCCTGTGAATGTGGAGCTCCACTATCAGGCTTATCCCAACGAGAATATCATCCGCACCTGGACAGAGATCTCTCATCATGAGAAAGGCGACATCCGCCTGGATGCCTATGCCTCAACAATGCTTTATTTTAACCGGAAGGACTATTGGCTCACCGAGTTCAGCGGCGACTGGGCCAACGAGGCCAACATGCTGTCGCAGCAGTTGAAATTCGGCAAGAAAGTCGTGGACACCCGCCTGGGCTCCCGGGCAGCCATGCATATCCAGCCCATGTTTGAGATTGGATTGGGCAATAAGGTCGCTGAGCAGAACGGCGAAGTGCTCATGGGAACCCTGGCCTGGGTGGGAAACTTCCGCTTTACCTTCGAGGTGGACAACTCGGGATACCTTCGCGTCTTGCCCGCCATCAATCCCGCTGCAAGCGACTATCTGCTTCGTGCAGGACAGACCTTCCGCACGCCCGACTTTATCTTCACCCTCTCACAGAACGGTACCGGAGAGGGCTCACGCAACTTCCACCGCTGGGCACGACTCTATCAGGTGAAAGACGGGAAAGGCTCACGGATGACGCTGCTCAACAACTGGGAGAATACCTTCTTCGACTTTGACCAGCAGAAGTTGGGCGCACTGATGGGCGAAGCCAAGGACTTAGGCGTGGACATGTTCCTTCTCGACGACGGATGGTTTGGCAACGGTGAGAACGCACGTAACAACGACCACGCCGGACTCGGCGACTGGGAGGTGAACCATGAGAAGCTGCCCGGAGGCATCGCTGCCCTGGTCGACTCCGCAAAGAAGAACGGCGTGAAGTTTGGCATCTGGATCGAACCGGAGATGGTGAACCCTAAGTCGTTGCTCTTCAAGAAGCATCCCGACTGGGTCATCAAACAGCCCAACCGTGACACTTATTATTTCCGCAATCAGCTCGTCCTGGACATGGGCAACCCCAAGGTGCAGGATTATGTCTTTGGCGTCGTGGACAGGATCATGACCGAGAATCCCGACGTGGCTTTCTTCAAGTGGGACTGCAACTCGCCTATCACCAATGTCTATTCGCCCTACCAAGGTAAGAACCAGGGCCAGCTCTACATCGACCATGCCCGTGGCGTGTATAATGTGATGCGCCGTGTCAAAGCCAAATACCCCGCTCTGCCGATGATGCTCTGCTCCGGTGGTGGTGGACGCTGCGAATATGAGAGCCTGAAGTATTTCACGGAGTTCTGGCCCAGCGACGACACCGATCCCGTAGAGCGTATCTTCATCCAGTGGGGCTTCTCCCAGTTCTTCCCCGTCAAGACCCTCTGTGCGCATGTCACCTCCTGGAACAAGGCAACAAGCATCAAGTTCCGCACCGACGTGGCGAGCATGTGTAAGCTCGGTTTTGACATTGGTCTGAAAGGGCTCACGGCCAACGAGATAAGCTATTGCCGTGAGGCTGTGAGCAATTGGAAACTATGGGAGCCGGTGATCCTCGACGGCGACATGTACCGCCTTGTGTCTCCCTACGCGGGCAATCACATGGCTGTAAACTATGTATCTGCCGACAAGCAGAAGGCCATCGCCTTTGCCTACGACATCCATCCCCGGTTCAACGAAAAGCTGATGCCGTTGAAGTTTCAGGGCCTGAATCCCGCAAAGCGCTACACAGTGGAGGAAATCAACCTCATGCCCGGCACTAAGTCCTCACTCCCTGAGAACGGGAAAACGTTCACCGGCGATTATCTCATGCAGGTCGGACTGAATGTCTTCACCTACCAACAGACGCAGAGCCGGGTGATAACCCTGGTAACCAACGAATAACGATTTCTCTATGGGAACAAAAACCTTCTCACTATTGGCGGCTTGCCTCATGTCATGTATTTGTGCATGGGCAAGCCCCATTGTCATCACATCCCCATCAGCCCAAACCAAGGTTGTAGTGGATGTAAGCAACGAGGCTGTCAACTATAGCCTATACCATCATGGCAACAAGTTTCTGGAGCAAAAGCATTTGACGCTTATCCTGGACCATGAAACGTTGGGCGACCATCCGCGCGTTGTCTCAACGTCAACAACGCTGAAAAAATATGAGCTTCATCCTGTCATAGCGCTGAAGCAACGTGTCGTCAGCGGCAGTTACCGTAACACCATCATTCATTTCAAGAACCACTACGCGCTTGAGTTCCGGGTCATGGACGATGCCGTGGCATACCGCTTCATCCTTCAAAAGAAAGGCAAGACCGTGGATGTGCTGCAGGAACCCGTCTGCCTCACGCCTAATATCCCCGTAAAGGCTGTAATGCAGACGGCAGCGGCTTTCCGCTGCAACTATGAGGACGCTTACACCACACTCGATCCTGCTCAGTGGCCAGCGTCGCAGATGGCGACCACGCCCCTGCTCCTGTCGGCTGATGACGGCAGCAATCTGCAGATGCTCATAGGAGAGACCGGTGTGCGGGACTATCCGCGCATGTTTTTCAAAGGCGACGGACAAGGCAATATCCTGTCGGCTTTCCCCCATGTGCCTGTCAAGTGGACAAAAGCCGAGGACGGTGGACAGAAGATCACCGAGGAAGCGCCATATATCGCCCGGACGGATGGCAACCGCCCGCTGCCCTGGCGTTTCTGCATAATGGGAACGCCCGCCGACCTGATCACGCAGCATGTGACGGCAGTGCTCGCACAACCCTCTGAGATTGCCGACACCCGATGGATAAAACCGGGGAAAGCGGCATGGGACTGGTGGTGTCAGTGGGACATCTATGGACCGGACATCGATTTCCAGGCAGGCCGTAACACGGCTACCTATAAATATTTCATCGACTTTGCGAGCAAGAATGGGTTGGAATACTACTTTATTGATGATGGCTGGGCAGAAGACCGGCAAGCGCCCTACAAAGCCCGCAAGGAGGTGGATATGAAAGAGCTGGTCGATTATGCCGCTCAGAAGAAAGTAGGACTGGTACTGTGGGTGCCGTGGTTTGCCCTCGAGAACCATCCTGATCTGTTCCGCCTCTATGCCTCCTGGGGCATCAAAGGCGTGAAGGTCGACTGGATGGACCGCAGTGACCAATGGATGGTGAACTATTATGAGCGGATGGTAAAGGAGGCGGCAAAATATCATCTCATCGTGGATTTCCATGGCGCTTTTACTCCTTCCGGACTTGAGTACCGGTACCCCAACCTGTTATCCTACGAAGGAGTGCGTGGCCTTGAATACCACGAGGGGTGCACGCCCGCCAATACGCTGTGGCTGCCGTTTATCCGCAATGCTGTGGGAGCCATGGACTTCACGCCCGGAGCCATGCACTGCCAGCAGCCGGAGGTGTATTATTCTAAAGAGCCTAACTATGCCGCCCTTGGCACGCGCGCCTACAACATGGCGATGCTCGTCGTCTTTGAGAGCGGCGTGCAGATGATGGCAGACAGTCCGACAAGTTATTATCACGATGCCGACTGTATGCGTTTTCTTGCTTCGGTGCCCGTCACCTGGGACGAGACACGTGTGTTGGAGGCACAGCCGGGGAAAGTCATCGTGCTGGCACGGCGCAAGGGAGACAAATGGTTCATTGGGGCTATGAATGGCAACAACGAGCATGAGCGAAGGATCAATCTGAACCTTGGGTTCCTTGGATCCGGTTCTTATCGTATGACCTCGTTCGCTGATGGTGCCAATGCCTTCAGACACGCCGAAGACTACACCCGACGCATCCAGAGGGTTGATCATGCCACTACACTGCCCATCACCATGGTCCGTAATGGCGGATTCTGCGCGATAATCGAAAACACCGGGAATGATGAATAATAACATCGATACAAATTGAACATTAGACCATCTGCATGCGATTGGCAACATCAAATTGTAAGGGAAGATATGGCTCAGGTGCGGACGTACATTGCTGGACACCATCATTCGATGGTCGTCTTAACGATGTGTCCAAGTGATGCAGTAAGTGTCAAGATTTATTTTTTTCAACCCCCTCTGAGAATCGATTCTTTTCGAACGAAGAGGAGGTTGGCTCAAAAGAACGCAATTATGAGCAAAGTTTGCAAACAGTTATAAATCAATCAGTTATACAGTTTTAACCATCAAGAGACTTTTCCCGTCGTTCCAAATGATTGACCTTACTACGGTTAGGTAGTGTACCTAACCGTAGTAAGGTCAGTGACATTCAACGGTTAAGTAACCTACATAACCGTTAAAGGTCGGTGACATAACCGT
Organism: uncultured Prevotella sp.; assembly: GCA_900315955.1. Classification (GTDB taxonomy): domain Bacteria; phylum Bacteroidota; class Bacteroidia; order Bacteroidales; family Bacteroidaceae; genus Prevotella. The sequence goes on along the minus strand of ONBC01000025.1, from coordinate 21,055 downwards.
AGAAAGGTCGGCGCATTGTCTCTTTTTCGTGCCTTCCACACCCGTTTTACGTCTCTCAGACCTCTCTTTCTCGTTCTCTTTCGCAAACTTCTAATGACAAGACTTTTTACTTTTTGTAAATAAAAATTGTGGCTCAGCCACGGATCTCCGCAACCGAACCACAATCCCCCCGGCTTCATCGAGCCCTGCTATTCAAACGTCAGAAGTCCGAAAGACTCAGGGACGTGGAAGTCGGGCGACGGAGTGTCAATCGGATTCCACGACAAGAAATGAGGCTTACTAAGCATGTCGCCACATTTGTAGAAGTTACCCTTTGCGTGCAATCCCTCAAAAGAAAGACTTGGATGCTTGAAGAACAAACGCTTGGGCAGAATGAGTGATAAGGTCCAGACCTTTGGAGCAGGCCGCTCCTCCATCTTGCCCTCGCCAAGCGAAGATTGACGGTCTATACTGTCGACAAGGATCATCGGAGCCTGCACACGACCCTCACGACCCTTGCCACAAGCAACAAGCAAGGCACCATGACAATTGCACTCAATATTATAATAGAGACCATCATCTGCCGGTGCTATAAAGAACTCACAACATGAGTCTTCCCAAGGACGGTCATTGTTACGGTCTGCCATTGCCCTGACCGTTTCCTCTCTAACCTCATATTCAACGAGGAGAGCCTTTCCGTTATGGGCTACGCGAAAAGCAACCGCCGGCCGATAAGGGTAGCCATCAGCCCAGTTGTTACAATCGATGCCGTTCCACGCAATTCTATTTTTATCCAACAACTCATGCACTTCGGATGAGTCTACATTGCTGTTCTCAATGCGAGAGATCTTTAGTTCTTTCGTCATAATTAGATATTTTTAGGTTGTTATAATAAGCTTTCCTTCAAGCTAACATGCTCGTACGACTGCAAAATTAAAACATTTTTTCTTATGCAAACCAAGAAAGAACAACTTTTTTTGTTGGTACGACAAGATTATGAGATGCCGGCAGAGCATTTCCTTTCATAACATCAGTCTTAGAGGCCTCGTGCCATCTTCCACGACGCGAAAAGATCGTGACCCTGAGGAGAAAAGATAGTCTCGCAGACGTGAAAAAAACATCATCACTGAATGGCAATAAAGCTTGTTCATCCATTTCTTCATTTATTTCTACATCAATTTATACGTTTAACTCATTTCTTTTTCTTACTTTTGCGACAAAAGAAATACAAGACTATGGATTTTAAGTACGACGTGATCGTTATCGGGGCGGGGCACGCTGGCTGTGAGGCAGCCTGCGCTGCTGCTAACATGGGCGCCAAGACATGCCTCATAACGATGGATATGAACAAGATCGCACAGATGAGCTGCAACCCTGCCGTGGGAGGCATCGCCAAAGGTCAGATTGTGCGCGAGATCGATGCCTTAGGTGGACAGATGGCGATGGTAACGGACCGCACAGCCATACAGTTCCGTATGCTCAACAAGGGCAAAGGACCGGCCGTATGGTCGCCCCGTGCCCAATGCGACCGCAGAAAATTTATTTGGGAGTGGCGGCGCGTCCTCGACCACACCGATAATCTCGACATCTGGCAAGACCAGGCCGAAGAGCTCATCGTAGAGAACGGTGAAGCCGTCGGCGTAAGAACGATCTGGGGTGTCGAGTTCCGTGCAGGCGCTGTTGTCATCACCGCAGGAACCTTCCTCAACGGACTCATGCACATCGGCCATCATAAAGTGGCAGGGGGCAGGATTGCTGAACCTGCTTCCTATCATCTTACAGAGTCGATCACACGCTGGGGGGTACGCGCCGGAAGGATGAAGACTGGTACACCCGTGAGGCTTGACAAACGGACAATACATTTCGAAGATACAGAAGAGCAACCCGGAGACACCGACTGGCATCAGTTCTCCTATATGGGGGTGCAGCATGCGCTAAAGCAGCTACCTTGCTGGACCTGTAACACCAATGAAGAGGTGCATCGGATCCTTCGCGACGATTTAGCCAATTCTCCCCTATTCAACGGACAAATTAAAAGTACCGGACCACGCTATTGTCCCTCGATAGAAACAAAGCTCGCCGTGTTCCCGGACCGCGATCATCATCCACTCTTTATAGAGCCTGAGGGTGAAGACACCAATGAGATGTATCTCAATGGTTTCTCCTCATCTATGCCGATGGAAACACAGCTCAAGGCTATCCATCAGATACCGGCACTGAGAGATGTCAAAGCCTACCGCCCCGGATACGCCATCGAATACGATTACTTCGACCCGACGCAACTCAATCATTCCTTAGAATCGAAAGTGATACCGCGCCTCTTCCTCGCCGGACAGGTCAACGGGACGACAGGCTATGAGGAGGCAGCAGGCCAGGGTCTCATGGCTGGTATTAACGCCGCACTCAGAGTGAGCGGCAGCGATCCGTTCGTACTCAAGAGAGACGAGGCTTATATCGGCGTACTTATCGATGATCTTTGTACGAAAGGAGTGGATGAACCTTACAGAATGTTCACTTCCCGCGCAGAGTACCGCATTCTCCTTCGTCAGGATGATGCCGACGCACGCCTCACAGAAAAGTCTTATCACCTCGGCCTCGCCAAGAAAGACAGGTATGACCGATGGATGGAGAAGAAAACAGAGATCAAGAAGATCCTTGATTTCTGCAATACCACCACGGTGCATCCGAAAGACATCAATAGTTCTTTGGAAGCGCTCGGCACCACCCCACTCCATTTCGGCTGCAAAGTGGCTGAACTCATCGCCCGTCCCCAATTGTCGATGGCAAGTCTTTTCAGCATTGTCCCAGGTCTGAAAGAAGTGCTCGAAGCTCCGGAAAACCGTAAGGAAGAAATCAGCGAAGCCGCCGAGGTTCTCATTAAATATAAAGGCTATATCGAGCGCGAGAATGTCGTTGCCGATAAGATGCACCGGCTGGAGAACATCAAGATCCGGGGACATTTCAACTACGCAGAGATTAAAGAGATCAGCACCGAAGGCCGTCAGAAGTTGGAGCGAATCGATCCAGAGACCTTGGCAGAAGCAAGCCGCATTCCCGGTGTCTCTCCCTCAGATATTAATGTATTGCTCGTACTTCTTGGAAGGTAAAGATATAATAGTTTCACGTGAAACTCATGCACACTTAACGCACTGAAACAAAAAGAGATAACACTTAAAGTAAAACGTAAAACATGAACAACCAAACGTTAGTAGACAACCTGCGTACGATCCCTGACTGGCCGATCAAGGGGGTCAATTTCCGCGATGTCACCACCCTCTTCAAGAATCGGGAATGTGTGAAGATCATCAGCGACATGATGTATGATCTCTATAAGGACAAAGGCATCACAAAGATCGTTGGCATCGAGAGTCGCGGCTTCGTAATGAGCTCAGCAGCCGCCATCCGTTTAGGAGCGGGAATCGTATTGTGTCGCAAACCAGGCAAGCTTCCGTGCGACACGATCCAGCAGAGCTATGCCAAGGAATATGGCATCGACACAATTGAGATCCACAAAGACGCTATTACCTCCGATGATATCGTACTACTGCACGACGATCTTTTAGCAACAGGTGGCACCATGAAAGCAGCCTGCGACCTCGTCAAGAAGTTCCATCCGAAACGTATCTACTGCAACTTCATCATGGAACTCAGCTCTGAGTTTCCCCATACCCGCGAGATTTTCGACAAAGATGTGGAGATCACAAGCCTGCTACAGTTTTAATCGTTTCACGTGAAACGACACGCATAGAAGAGATAGATAAACAGTGAGTTAGATACAATGACTAAAGAAGAAAATGAAAAGCGCCTGGAGTATCTGAAAAACATCGTGTTCAATATGCCGGAGAAGCCAGGTAGCTATCAATATTATGATGACCTACGCGAGAACGGAGGCACCATCATCTATGTGGGAAAAGCCAAGAACCTGAAGCGAAGGGTCTCGAGCTATTTCCACAAAGAGGTCGACCGATTCAAGACGAAGGTCCTCGTCTCCAAGATCAGAGACATCTCCTACACCGTCGTGAACACGGAGGAAGATGCGTTATTGCTGGAAAACTCACTCATCAAGAAGTACAATCCTAAATACAATGTACTTTTGAAGGACGGTAAGACCTATCCTTCTATCATCGTGACTAACGAGTATTTTCCGCGGATCTTCAAGACGAGACATATCAACAAGAAGCTTGGCACGTATTTCGGCCCCTACCCGCACATCTCTGCCATGTACAACGTGCTGGAGCTTATCCACAAAGCCTTCAAGCCACGCCGCTGCCGACAGCCTATCACGCAGGAAGGCATCGACAGGGGGAAATACCGCCCTTGTCTCGAATACCATATCCACAACTGTGAGGGTTGCTGCATCGGCAAACAGACGCGGGAAGACTACTTAGAGAACATCCGCCAGGCGAAAGAAGTGCTGAAAGGCAACACGCGCGAGCTCTCCGAATGGGTATATAAACGGATGATGGCGAACGCGAAAATCATGAAGTTTGAGGAGGCTGAACGTCTGAAAGAGCGTTATCTGCTCTTACAGGACTTCGTTTCGAAGAGTGAGGTTGTGAGCCATACGATCACCGATGTAGATGTCTTCACCATCACGGATGACGAGAACAAGAAGAACGCGTACATTAATTATATACACGTCAAGAACGGCACCATCAACCAGAGCTTCACCTATGAGTATAAACGCAAGCTCGACGAAAGCGATGAGGATCTGTTGATCCAGGCTATTCCGGATATCAGAGAGCGGTTCGGCAGTACGTCGAAAGAGATCATCGTACCTTTTGAGATGGAGTGGAAACTGAAGGATGCAGAGTTTTTTGTTCCCCAGCGAGGCGACAAACATCACCTTCTGGAGCTCTCAGAGATGAATGGAAAACAGTATAAGTTTGATCGTCTGAAGCAGACAGAGAAGCTCAATCCGGAGCAGAAACAGACACGTCTGATGAAGGAACTGCAAGACAAGCTGCACCTTGACAAACTGCCTTATCAGATCGAATGTTTTGATAACTCCAACATCTCCGGTACGGATGCCGTAGCGGGTTGTATCGTTTATAAAGGCATGAAGCCGTCGCGTAAGGACTATCGCAAATACAACATCAAGACGGTCACAGGCCCGGACGACTACGCCTCCATGCAAGAGGTTGTACGGCGTCGCTATTCGCGCATGAAAGAAGAAGGCACGCCCCTCCCCGATCTTATCATCACGGATGGTGGCAAAGGTCAGATGGATGTCGTTCGTGAGGTGGTAGAGGATGAGCTGCATCTCAACATCCCTATCGCAGGCTTGGCCAAAGACGACCGGCACCGCACCAACGAACTGCTCTTTGGCTTTCCACCTCAGGTCATAGGCATGAAGACCGACAGTGAACTGTTTCATGTCCTGACGCAGATTCAAGACGAGGTGCACCGCTATGCCATCACCTTCCACCGCGACAAGCGGTCCAAGCACGCCCTACATTCAGCCTTGGATGATATCAAAGGCATCGGTCCAAAGACAAAAGACGCGTTGCTAAGAGCCTTTCAATCAGTGAAGAATATCAAAGATGCAAGTGTGGAAGAACTTGCTACTGCCATTGGTCCTGACAAGGCACAGAAGGTGCATGACGCATTAAACCAAGAAGTATAAAAGAAGCATTAAAGAAGCATAAGAGAAGCATAAAACAACAATCATACAATGCGAGTAGTAATACAGCGTGTGACCCACGCATCCGTTTCCATAGAAGGAAAAGTAAAATCAAAGATAGGCGAGGGCTATATGATCCTTGTAGGCATCTGCTCTGAAGACACCGAAGAAGATATCCAGTGGCTTGTAAAGAAGATCATCGGCCTTCGTATTTTCGATGATGAGCATGGCGTGATGAATCTCAGCATCCAGGACGTGGGTGGCGATATCCTTGTCGTGTCTCAGTTCACCCTCATGGCCAGTTATAAGAAAGGCAACCGGCCGAGTTGGATCAAGGCAGCCCCCCACGCCATCTCTATCCCGCTCTACAACCGTTTCTGCGAAGCACTCTCTGAAGCCCTCGGCAAACCTATAGGCACCGGCGAGTTTGGTGCGATGATGCAAGTAGAGTTGCTCAATGACGGACCGACCACGATCTGCATGGATACGAAAAACAAAGAGTAAAGAGTAAAGAGTGAAGAGTGCGTTTTAACCCCCAAAATTAAGGCCGCTGAATCGAACAAATGGTCGAGTGAACGCAAAAGAAGCGATTCTCAGAGGGGGTCAAAGCCTATTATAATAACATTATCTATCTGTTAATTAGGAAGTTATGTGTTAATTATATGATTTATTTATTACATTCATAATAGAGCAATTTAGAAAAAATAAAGGTAAAAATCCTATCTTCGACCCTATTTACAGCTTTTTGCAACTGATTTCGCTCAAACACGATTGCGCGCAATCGCTATTGAAACATTGCTTGAAGAAAGGCAACGGAGAAATAAGACAAATCAAAAATAATATCGTATCTTTGCAGAAACATCTGAAAAATGACTATCCAAGAAGCACAAGAAGCCGTTGACCAATGGATCAAGCAATACGGCGTGAGATATTTCTCTGAACTTACCAACATGACAGTCCTCACGGAAGAGGTCGGCGAACTCGCCCGCGTCATGGCTCGTAAATATGGAGATCAGAGTTTCAAACCCGGAGAGAAAGACAATGAGGCGGAAGAGATTGCCGACATCTTCTGGGTGCTTTGTTGCATCGCCAACCAGACAGGTGTAGACATCACCGAAGCCTTCAAGAAGAGCATCGAGAAGAAAACGGCACGAGATAAAGACAGACATAAGAACAACCCTAAATTAAGATCATAAGAATAGAACAATGGGAATCATTAAAGACAAAATCACAAAAGACATTCAGGCGCAAAAAAGCCAGGGCCTTGTGAAAAGCAGTAAGATCGACCAGGCTTTCGCAAAGTATGACCTCAACGTCAATGAGGATGAGGTAAGATATAAAGTAAAGGAACTGATCGCCACAAAGGTTTCGGAGAACGACAACGTAGACGTCAAGAAATTCCTCTTAGGGTCGGTTGAGCTCACCTCGCTGCATACGACGGACACCGAGGAGAGCATCCTCGCCATGGTAGAGAAAGTGAATAAGTTTGATGCCACCTACCCCGATCTGCCACATGTCGCCACGATCTGCGTCTATCCCAATTTCGCGCACCTCGTTCGCAACACCTTAGAGGTTGACGGTGTAGAAATAGCAGTGGTATCGGGCAACTTCCCTTCTTCACAGACGTTCATGGAGGTGAAGATAGCCGAGACAGCCTTAGCCATCAAGGATGGTGCCACGAATGTAGACATCGTTCTGCCAGTAGGCAAATATCTCTCGGAAGATTATGAAGGTGTCGCCGATGACATCAATGAACTGAAGCAGACCTGTGGTGAGGTACCCATGAAGGTGATCCTTGAGACCTGTGACCTCCCTACCCTCTCAGACGTCAAGAAAGCGGCTATTCTCGCCATGTACAGTGGGGCAGACTATATTAAGACATCCACGGGCAAAGAGAAGCAGGGTGCCACGCCTGAGGGTGTCTACGTGATGTGCCAGGCGATCAAGGAATACTACAATGAGACGGGTATCATGATTGGCTTGAAACCTGCAGGAGGCATCAACACGGTGATGGATGCTGTCATCTATTACACCATCGTGAAAGAGGTTCTCGGAGACAAATGGCTCACCAACGAACTGTTCCGGTTGGGCACCTCACGCCTCACAAACCTCCTGCTCAGTGAGGTCTTGGGGAAAGAAACGAAGTGGTACTAGTATGTAGAAGTCCGGAAGTCCGGACTTCTTAGAGACCTACATTTCCCGCTTGATGACGAAGTCGAGGTATGCTTTCAAACTATTCTTGACAGCACCATCCTCCACTTCCTCGTCAAGTAGCGCTGTGGAGGCAGCATGAAGCTCCCACATCTTTTTCTCAGCGTAGTCGATACCGCCATGCGCCTTCGTGAACGCAACAAGGCGGGCTATCTCCGCCTTGGAGACCGTACCGTCCTTCACCTTATAGGCGATCTTCGTCATCTCCTCATCATTCGTGGTATTGAGCGCATAAAGGGCAGGAAGTGTCAGCTTCCCTTCAGCCATGTCATTACCCGTAGGCTTACCGATCTTCGACTGATCATAATAATCGAAGATATCATCCCGTATCTGGAAGATGACACCTAAATTACGCCCGAACTCCTTGGCATATTCGATATTCTCTTCACTGGCACCGCCGCTGAGCGCTCCCATGGCAGCACAAGCCTCAAACAGCGCCGCCGTCTTCTGACGGATAACCCGATAATAAGCATCCTCGGAGAAGTCCTTCGAATGAATATTTTCGAGCTGTTCAATCTCCCCATTCGACAAGGTACGGCCCAGTTCCGCCAAATAGCGCACAATCACTTCATCGTGCGTGTAACTGATATGGAGCAAAGCCGTGGAAAGGATATAATCACCCACCAACACCGCAACCTTATTGCCAAGAATATTATTGACCGAAGCCTGCCCACGGCGCTCCTCACTCTCATCCACGACATCGTCGTGCACAAGAGAAGCCGTATGAAGAAGCTCCAAGCCTACAGCGGCATGCTGGGTCACATCCGTGACACCTCCGTTACACTTAGCCATCAACAGGATAAGCATAGGACGCATGCGCTTCCCCGAACGCTGACGAATATGGTCAAGCGCCTGCTGGAGGAGGCCATTGGTATGAGACAATGAGCGGTTGAACAAATCATTGAAATCTTCCAACGCTGATGTTATGGGTTGCCGTATGATTGATATATAATCCATCCAAATGAGATATTTAGCACAAAATTAGTTATTTTATATGAGATAGTAGGGCCACTGTGCCAACTTTTTCGTAATTTTACGGAAAAATACACATACATACAGAATTCCTCCCATGGACAAACTCTTTTTATTGGATGCCTATGCCATCATCTTCCGATCCTATTATGCGTTCATTAACCGTCCCACGATAAATTCCAAAGGACTCAACACATCTGCCGTTCTCGGTTTCTGCAATACGCTTAAAGAGATCCTCGACAAGGAGCATCCTACCTATATAGGCGTGGCCTTCGACCAAGGCAAGACCTTCCGTCATGAGGCCTATCCGCCTTATAAAGCACAGCGGCAAGCTACACCGGAAGACATCAAACGTTCCGTACCCATCATTCAGGAAATTCTTCAGGCCATGCACATACCCATCCTCATCTCCGAAGGATTCGAGGCTGACGATGTCATTGGCACACTGGCTACCAAGGCAGGCGCGCAAGGGGTAGAGACCTATATGCTCACCCCGGATAAGGATTATGGGCAATTGATAAAATCCAACGTATATATGTTCCGTCCGCGCCACGGGGGTGGTTACGACAAGATCGGGGAGACAGAGATAGAAGAGAAATACGGCATTCCTTCAGCCAAACAAGTGGTAGATCTGCTTGCGCTTATGGGTGACTCAGCAGACAACTATCCCGGCTGCCCGGGTGTAGGCGAGAAGACCGCCGTGAAGCTCATCAACACGTTTGGTACCACAGAGAACTTGTTAGCCCACACCGACCAACTCAAAGGCAAGATGCGGGAGAAAGTGGAGAACGCGAAAGAGGATATCAAGATGTCAAAATTCCTCGCCACGATCCGCACCGATGTCCCCATTGCGCTCAATCTCGAAGCACTGAAAGTGACGGCTCCCGATGTGGACAAGCTTCGTTCTATCTTTGAAGATCTTGAGTTCAAACGCTTTACCGAGCGGTTCCTCGGCAAGTCGGCAGCAAGATCCATCCCCACCCAACCAGACTTGTTCTCAAATAATAGCGCGGTTGCACGCAACGATGCAAATAAACAAAGCGCAATTGCGCACAATAACACAAATCAGCAAAATATAATTGCACGCAATGACACGACCGATAACGTAAGCAATGCTACAGCGGTGCAAACAGATAATACGCCCATGGCGTCGATCAAAACCGTGAAGCACGAGTACCACCTCATCGAAACAAGAGAAGAGGCTGAAGCATTGTGCACAAAGCTCGAAGCATGCAAAGAGCTCAGCCTGGACACCGAGACCACCTCAACCAATGCTATCGAAGCAGAACTTGTAGGACTCAGTTTCAGCATCCAGGAGCATGAGGCATGGTATGTCGCCATACCCGCAGAGAGAGAACAAGCTCTGGCGATGGTCAACATCTTCAAGCCTCTTTATGAAAACGAAGAGATTCTGAAGGTGGGACAGAATATCAAATACGATTATGAAGTGCTACGCAACTATGGCATAGACATCCAAGGGAAGATGTTCGACACCATGCTCGCCCACTATGTGTATCAGCCGGAACTGCGCCACAACATGGACTACATGGCAGAGACGCTGCTCCACTATGAGACTGTGCACATAGAAGAACTCATTGGCCCCAAGGGTAAAAAACAAAAGAACATGCGGGACCTGGATCCGAAGGAGGTCTATGAATATGCCGCCGAGGATGCAGACATCACGCTTCAGCTCAAACATGCCTTAGAGCCGAAACTCAAGGCGGTCAATGCCGAGAAACTATTCTGGGAAATAGAAATGCCACTCGTCAAAGTGCTTGCCGACATGGAGATAAACGGTGTGAGGCTCGATACCGAACAGTTGAAGCAGACACAGAAGGAGTTTACAGACCGGATGAACACCTACGAGCAACATGCCTTTCAAGAGGCCGGTGAATCGTTCAACATCTCTTCCCCGCGTCAGGTGGGCGACATTCTCTTTGGCAAGATGCAGCTCGTAGAGAAACCCAAAAAGACAAGAACCGGACAATACGTCACCTCTGAAGAAGTGCTGCAACAGTTGCGCGGAAAAGCCCCGATCGTGGACGATATCCTCAACTATCGTGGCATGAAGAAACTCTTGGGTACGTACGTCGAGGCATTGCCAAAACTGATAAACAAGAAAGACGGACACATCCATACCTCGTTCAACCAGGCCATCACAGCCACAGGCCGACTGTCGTCGAGCGATCCGAACCTGCAGAACATTCCCGTACGCGACGATGACGGGAAGGAGATACGCAAATGCTTCGTACCAGACGAAGGTTGTAAATGGTTCTCTGCCGACTATTCGCAGATTGAGCTTCGTATTATGGCGCATCTCTCGGGCGATGAGAACATGATTGAAGCCTTCCGCGAAGGCTTCGACATCCACCGCGCTACCGCGGCAAAAATATGGAAGGAACCGATGGAAGAGGTAAGCGATGCCCAGCGAAAGAAAGCCAAGCAAGCCAACTTCGGCATCATCTATGGCATCACCGCCTTCGGACTGGCGCAACGCATGGACATACCCAATGGAGAGGCCCGGCAGCTCATAGCCGATTACTTTCAGACCTTCCCCAAGGTTCACGCCTATATGGAGAAAGCCAAAGAGGAAGCACGCACGAAAGGGTATGCTGAGACCATGTTCGGCCGCAGACGCTATCTGCCTGACATCAATTCACGCAACGGAACAGTTCGCGGCTTTGCGGAGCGGAACGCCATCAATGCACCGATACAAGGCTCCGAAGCCGACATCATCAAGATCGCGATGATCAATATCTGGAAGCGATTCAAGAAGGAAGGATTACGTTCAAAAATGATCCTTCAAGTTCACGACGAATTAAACTTCTCCGTCTATCCGCAAGAGGCTGATACAGTGGAGAAAATAGTCATGGAAGAGATGCAGGGTGCAGCTCAACTGAAAGTGCCACTCACTGCAGACCCCGGATGGGGTGCAAACTGGCTCGAAGCGCACTAAAAAATCTCCGACGAAAAAGGGCGACCACAAGGGCCGCCCTTTTTTCTATCTGTTGCTAAAAAAATTATTTCGGCTGCTTACCGATATAAGCCAGGATACCGCCGTCAACATAAAGGATATGTCCATTGACGAAGTCACTCGCATCGGAAGCAAGGAAGACAGCGGGACCCATCAGATCTTCGGGAGTACCCCAGCGTCCTGCCGGCGTCTTGCTCACGATGAAACTGTCGAAAGGATGACGGCTGCCATCCGGCTGACGCTCACGAAGGGGAGCCGTCTGCGGAGTAGCGATGTAACCCGGACCGATACCATTGCACTGGATATTATACTCACCAAACTCTGAGCAGATGTTCTTGGTCAGCATCTTCAAGCCGCCCTTAGCAGCGGCGTAAGCCGACACCGTCTCACGACCGAGCTCACTCATCATCGAGCAGATGTTGATGATCTTACCATGACCCTTCTTCTTCATACCAGGGATGACCGCCTTACTGACGATGAACGGTGCATTAAGGTCGATGTCAATCACCTTACGGAAATCGTCGACACTCATCTCCTCCATCGGGATACGCTTGATGATTCCGGCATTGTTCACAAGAATATCAATCGTTCCGAGCTCTTTATCGATATCAGCCACGAGCTTCTTCACCTGCTCCTCATCGGTAACATCAGCGATGTAACCTTTGGCGTCAATTCCCTTAGCCTTATAGTCAGCAAGCGCTTGGTCAAGATGTTTCTGACTGCGGCAGTTGAATGCGATCTTAGCACCAGCCTTAGCAAAAGCCTCGGCGATAGCGAAACCAATGCCATAAGCAGCACCCGTGACGAGAGCTACTTTGCCCTCAAGAGAAAAATTCTTTAGAAATGTGTCCATTATATTTTTAAGGGTTTAAAAATTAGATCTTCTATAATAATTATTCAGCGCCTCCATTGCCGTGCGCTACCATCGTGTTGCAATCGTGTCTCAGCTGTGTCACAATCGTGTCTCAGCTGTGTTGCGATCGTGTCTCAGCTGTGTCACAATCGTGTCTCAGCTGTGTCACGATCGTGTCTCAGCTGTGGCACGATCTAAAACGTATGTGTCAACAGTTCTTTCATACCTTCCGAGGCACCCTTTTGAATCTGTATGACGTTGCCGCCCGCATTTACCGGATTGGGGTCAATGAGATAGATCGGCGCACCCTTTGGAACGAACTGCACGAGACCGGCTGCCGGATAAACGACGAGCGAGGTACCGATGATAACGAAAATATCAGCCTCCGAAGCTTCCTTGGCAGCGGGCTCAAGCATCGGGACACTCTCTCCGAAGAAGACGATGAATGGACGCAGCAAAGAACCGTCGCCGGCTTTCGTTCCGGGGGTCACATCACTGTTCTCCGTCGTCAGCTCCTGAATATAACGAGGATCGTACGGGTCATTACTGGAGCATACCTTCGTCAGCTCGCCATGCAGATGGATGACCTTCGTCGACCCCGCCTTCTCATGGAGGTTGTCTACGTTTTGCGTGAGCACGGTCACATCATAGTCTTTCTCCATCCCGGCGATAAGCTTGTGACCCTCACACGGTTGTGCGTCCCACAACTTACGACGCAATTTGTTGTAGAACTCCGTCACGAGCGTAGGGTCTCTCTCCCACCCTTCATGACTGGCGATCTGCTCCACAGGATAGTTCTCCCACAATCCGTCGTTGCCACGGAAAGTCTTGAAACCGCTCTCCACCGACATGCCGGCACCTGTCAAAAATACTACTTTCTTCTTCATACAAGCAAATATTTTCTACAAAAATACTAAAATAATACGATTATGCAAACAAAAAAGCGTAACTTTGTGCGACAATTAATAATTAATAAGAAAACAACTAATTAGAAATCAAAAAAGACATGGATAATGTAAGCTACGCCCTTGGCATGAGCATCGGGCACCAGTTGCAACAGATGAATGCTACAGAGCTCAACATCGACGACTTTGCAAAGGCTATCAAGGATGTGTTCGCTGCCAACGCACAGATGACAGACGCAGAGGCACAGGCTGCCGTACAAAACTTCTTCCAGCAGAAAGCGGAGGAGCAGGCTAAAGCCGCCAAGGCAGAGGGCGAGAACTTCCTCGCTGAGAACGCCAAGAAGCCAGGCGTGAAGACGTTGCCCAGCGGTCTGCAGTATGAGGTACTGCGTGAGGGCAACGGCCGTAAGCCGACAGCTACCGACCAGGTGGAGTGCCACTACGAGGGAACGCTCATCAACGGGCAGGTCTTCGACTCCAGCTACCGTCGCGGTGAGACAGCTACGTTCGGACTCAACCAGGTCATCAAAGGATGGACCGAAGGTCTGCAGCTCATGCAGGAGGGTGCCAAATATCGCTTCTTCATCCCCTACAACCTCGCCTATGGTGAGCAGGGAGCCGGCCAGGCTATTCCGCCTTACGCAGCCCTCATCTTCGATGTGGAGCTGATAAAGGTGAAATAAGGCGATGATCGCACTGATCAAACAACAAAGATAAACATGGAAAAGAAAATCATAACTGAAGAGGAAAAAGAGAATCAAAAGATTCGCAAAGAAAAAATTGGATGTTATTTTCTTGACCTGTCTAAACTTACATTCGGAGCCGTTGTCTTAGGAGGAATAGATTTTAGATAGCATGGGATTATTGCTTGTATTTTCGATAGGATTGGCAGCAGGTCTATTTCTGCTTTGGTAGATGAGCACACCGAAGGGGAAACGGTAGATGGATGGATATTAATAAAACTTATAAATAACGATACATGAAAAGTTTAAAGACACTGGCCGTCATGGCCACCGCCGCACTGGCTTTCTCTGCCTGCGGCAACTCGTCAGCCCCGAGAGCTGACCTTAAGACAGACATCGACTCCATGAGCTACGCCATCGGACTGTTGCAGTCGCAGTATGTCCGTCAGGCTATCGAGCAGGGGCAAGTCATCGACACGACTTATATGGACGACTTCGTGAAGGGTATCAACGAGGGTGTGAACGCCGGTGACGACAAGAAGAAAGCTGCGTATATCATGGGTCTGCAGGTAGGACAGCAGCTCTCTACCCAGCTCGTCAAGGGTGTCAACCACGAGGTCTTCGGCGACGATTCTACGAAGACAATCTCTCTGAAGAACCTCCTTGCCGGCTTCATCACGGGAGCTACAGGCAAGAAGGGTCTGATGACTCCTGAGAGCGCCAACACCATCGCACAGACCAAGATGGAGCAGATCAAGAACGCTACTATGTCGAAGCAGTATGGCTCCAACAAGGCTGCCGGAGAGAAATGGCTTGCTGCCAACAAGAAGAAACCCGGAGTGGTAACGCTTCCTTCTGGCTTGCAGTATAAGGTTATCAAGGAAGGTAAAGGCTCCATCCCTACAGATACGACAACCGTAAAAGTACAGTATGAGGGCCGCACCATCGACGGCAAGGTCTTCGAGAGCAGCTACAAGAATGGAAACGGTCCTGTGACCATGGTTCCTTCTCAGATGATACCCGGCTGGACTCAGGCACTGACACGCATGCCCGAAGGCTCTATTTGGGAGGTTTACATTCCACAGAACCTGGCTTACAAGGATCGTTCTGCCGGCGCAATCAAACCTTATTCTACGCTGATCTTTAAGATCGAACTGGTCAAGGTAGGCAAATAAGTTTCTAATAAACAATGAAAAAGATTTTGTTGTTTGCAGTCCTTTTCCTTGCTGTTTCCGTCAGCTCTTTTGCTGTGGGTGGCAAGAAAAAGGATAACAAGAAAAAAACAAATGGCACTGAGCAGCCTGTAAAATTGCTCACATCTTCTGATTCAACCAGTTATGCTGCCGGTTACGCAGCCACAGAAGGTCTGCTGAATTATCTCACACAGCGTCTCAACGTGGACACTGCTCACCTGGCCGACTTCATGCGCGGTTTCCGCGAAGCAGCAAGCAAGGCGAAAGACCCAGCCTACTCAGCTTATATAGCAGGCAGCACCATTGCCGCTCAGGCTTCCGGACAAATTCTGCCCAACATGAGCCGTGACCTCGTGGGAACAGACGACAGCATCGCTGCCGCGCCTTTCTACGAGGGTTTCATCGCCGGCGTGAAGCAGGACACCACCGTCTTCAAGATGGCTAAAGCGCGCGACCGCTTCGAGTCGAAAACGACACAGGCACGCGAAACGCGCAACCGCATCTACAAGAAAGAAAATGAGGAATGGCTTGCCAACAACAAGACAAAGCCCGGCGTGATCACGCTGCCCTCCGGCCTGCAGTACAAAGTGCTGAAGGAAGGCAATGAACCCAAACCGAAAGCTACGGATGAGGTAGAGGTCATCTACGAAGGCAAGACCATCAACGGCAAGGTCTTCGACGCTACGAAGAACCACGGCGGCCGCAAGACCGACTCCTTCCGCTGCGATCAGGTTATCAAAGGCTGGACGGAGGCGCTTACATCAATGAACGTAGGCAGCAAGTGGGAGATCTATATCCCGCAGGAGCTCGCATACGGTTCTCGTGAGGCCGGAGAGATCAAACCTTACTCAACGCTGATCTTCACTGTAGAGCTCGTTGGCATCAAGACTCCGGAAACAAAGCCGGCTGCCGATGCAAAAACAACGACAGACAGCAAGAGCACCTCGGCCAAGGCAAAGACAACTACCAAAAGTGCTTCAAAAAGCAACAAAAAGAGCACTAAAAAGAAGTAATTTGTCACTTAATAATTAACGAAATGCACGGATAAGCAAAAATATCCGTGCATTTTGTTGTTTATATCAATATAATTGCCTACTTTTGCTACCATATTAAACACGATAAGAAAAAGAATAGACGAAACAATTATATTATGCTTAATATGGAGAAAATAGACAAGCTCGACAAGAAGATACTTTCTATCCTTTCAAAGAATGCGCGCATTCCTTTCAAGGATGTAGCAGCAGAGTGTGGCGTATCACGTGCGGCTATCCATCAGCGCGTTCAGCATCTCATTGAGGCTGGTGTCATTACAGGCAGCGGCTTCGACATCAATCCTCTGAGCCTCGGCTACCACACATGTACCTACATCGGTATCAACTTGGAGAAGGGCTCGATGTACAAGGATGTCGTGAAAAGGCTCGTTGCTATCCCTGAGATTGTCGAATGCCATTTCACCACCGGTTCCTATACGATGCTCATCAAGTGCTATGCTAAAGACAACGAGGCGCTCATGGATCTGCTCAACAACAAGTTGCAGACCATACCGGGGGTAGTATCTACCGAGACGCTGATCTCGCTCGAGCAAAGCATCAAACGAGAGATTCCGGTCAATATAGAAGACTAAAGAACTGTTGTCGATAAAAGACGAAAGTTAATATGAATTCATTCAACTTAGACGCGCATCTGAGTAAAATCTATGCCGCCTTCCCTGAAGCCAATCGCCAGCCGGTGATTGGCATTACTGCTAATTATAGTGACGGTGACGCCACACTGAGAGACAAATATTATGAACAAGTGGTACGTGCCGGTGGCACGCCTGTTCTTATCCCGCCAGTAACCGATAAGCATGCGATCATCAACACGCTTAACCATATCGATGCGCTCCTGCTCACCGGTGGGGGTGACATCAACCCGTTGTGGTGTGGCGAAGAGCCCATACCGCAGCTCCATTCCATCAATGCTACGCGCGACCTCGCGGAACTGCTCACCGTGCGTCTGGCCTACAACCGGCAGATCCCTATGCTCGGCATCTGCCGCGGCATTCAAATCCTTGCTGTGGCGTTGGGAGGAAAAGTGTGGCAGGATATAAGCCTTTCCCCTACCCAAGCACACATCAAGCACTCACAGGACGCGGACCGGTGGGAACCGACACACACCATCAATATCGAAGCGAATACCATACTTTCAAGTATCTTTGATTCAGAATATACTTCTAAAAGGGATCTTAAAGATCATTACCAAAGCAATGGTTTAGCAGAGCATACCAACCCCTCCCCTTTGGGGAGGGGATTAAGGGGAAGGGCTGTCAACTCCTTCCACCACCAGGCTGTCTCCGACCCCGGACCACGCTTCCGCGTGTCAGCGACGGCACCCGACGGTGTCATTGAAGCCATAGAAAGCAATGAGTATAAGTCGATCTTAGGCGTGCAATGGCATCCTGAATGGCTCGGCGACGATGGGCTGCCCCTCTTCCGGTGGCTTGTGGAGAGAGGCCGCGAGTTTGATAAGGCCAAGCAGCTCCACGACCGCATCCTCACCCTGGATACCCATTGCGACACACCGATGTTCTTCCCCCAGGGGGTGCGCTTCGACCAGCGTGATCCCAGGATCCTCTATGACCTCCATAAGATGACAGACGGGCGTCAGGATGCCGTCATCATGGCAGCGTATCTCCCACAGCCCAAGCTCGGTGAGCAATTCTCACAGAAAGTGGATATCGCTGGCATCCTGAAGTATAACCCTCAGCTCTTGGCGACAGAGACAAAGGATCCGGCATCTGACACACGGCAGCCCTCCCTCTCTCCTACCCAGTATGCCGATCTTATCTTCGACAAACTGGAACAGATCGTGGATGAGAACAGCGATTATATAAGCATTGCCCGTACCCCGGCAGACCTCTATGAGGACAAGCGCAAAGGCCGCAAATCGATCATGTTCGGTATTGAGAATGGACTGGCGCTGAACCATGACCTCTCCAACGTGCGCCATTTCGCGCAGCGTGGTGTCGTCTATATCACGCTCTGCCACAATGGCGACAACGATATCTGCGACTCCAACCGGGGGGCCTCGATGCACAACGGTGTGTCGGAGTTTGGGGAGAAAGTGATCCAGCGGATGAACGATGAGGGTATCATGGTCGACCTGAGCCATGCCTCCGAGAAATCGTTCTACGATGCCCTCGACATCAGCCGTACGCCCATCGTATGCTCTCACAGCAACAGCCGGGCGCTCTGCGATGTGCCCCGTAACCTCACCGATGACCAGATGCGTGCACTTGCTGCCAAGGGCGGTGTCGCCCATACCACATTCTATCACGGGTTTCTTCGCAAAGACTCGTCGGAAGCTTCGATCCTGGATGTCGTGGCTCACCTGGAGCACGCCATAGACATCATGGGCATTGACCATGTAGGTGTCGGCACCGATTTCGATGGCGATGGCACCGTGCGCGGATGCAAGGATGCCTCTGAGCTCATCAACTTCACGATCCAGCTGCTTCGCCGCCGCTATTCAGAGCAAGACATAGCGCAGTATGGGGCGGCAACTGGCTACGCGTCATGGCGCAGGTTCAATCAGAGAGAAAAGAAGCATGAAAAAGAAAAAGATAATCATCGTTGTTATCGTGTTAGCTATTGTTTGTGCAGCGGCTGTATGGCTCTTCACCTATGGCCCCCTCGCCTCAAAGGGCGTGGAAGAAACGGAGGAGACGGAAGAGGTAGAGAAAGCAGAGCCAGTAGGCCCCGCCTTCAATGCTGATTCCGCGTATGCGTTCACAAAGGCACAATGCGACTTCGGACCACGTCCGATGAACACGGAAGCCCACGAGAAATGCCTCCAGTGGATAGAAAAGAAATTCAAACAGTACGGTTGTGAGGTCGAGTTGCAGAAGGCTGACCTCAAAGGCTGGGACGGCACGATGCTTCATTCCACGAATATCATCGCCCGCTACAACCCCGGTGCCACGACCCGTATCCTGCTCTGTGCTCACTGGGACTCCCGCCCCTGGGCTGACAACGACCCCGACTCACTCAACCACCATAAACCCATCCTCGCTGCCAACGACGCGGCGAGTGGCGTGGCAGTGATGTTGGAGCTCGCACGACTGCTGCATAATGCTTCCTCCGCTCACAACGCTTCGTCATCCACTCAGAACCCTTCACTCGGCTCTCAGAACGCTTCACTCGGCATCGACTTCGTCTGCTTCGACGCAGAGGATTACGGAGTACCCTCGTGGAGCGATGTGCAGGACGATGGCTCCTCTTTCGCCTTGGGTGCCCAGTACTGGGCCAGTCATGTCCCGCACGGCTATGCCCCGCGCTACGGCATCCTGCTCGACATGGTTGGTGGTGCAGGCGCCCAGTTCTATCGTGAGGGCATGTCCTTGCAGTATGCACCCGCTATCGTGAAGAAAGTATGGCGGGCAGCACGACAGGCGGGCTACGGCTCCTTCTTCCCCAACGAGGACGGAGGAATGATCACGGACGACCACATACCCGTGAACCAGACAGCCAAAATTCCATGCATCGACATCATACCCTACTACCCCACTTGCCAGCAGAGCTCCTTTGGCCCTACGTGGCACACCCTGGCCGACAACATGCAGAATATCGACAAGAACGTCCTCAAAGCGGTCGGACAAACCATGGTACAGGTCATCTTCAGCGAGAAATAATCCCAACTCTTAGTTCCAGTCGCCGCCCCCAGTGGCGGCCACCTTCACTATAAGTAAATATTAATCCTTCATTAATGAAAAGAACAAATCTCTTACTCCTATTCATCAGTTTGTTCATGATTCAATCTATCCATGCCCAGGACATGCAGTTGTTCAACCTCAATGAGAAGCCAATAGCTTTCATGGAAAGCCGCCATTATCTTTGTGTGGAAACAACAGATGGAAACGGCACTCAGAAGAATCATATCTATCGGATCAGTGACATGAAAGAAGTTGCAACAACGGAGAAGAATGTTGTAGGAATGACAGACGAAGGATATCTCACTACAAAAGCATTGAATAAGAAGTCGACGTTTTATAGTTTCGACGGACAGAAGTTATGGAGCTATCCCCACCAAGCTATTGTCACTGTAGAGAACAGATACAAGAACATCGGTTTGTTTGCGCATATCAGATGGAATAAGTTTTCTTGGAATAAGAATATGACATCCGTCTATACTATTGGTGTAGACATGAACACAGGCAAACAGGTATGGGAGAGATACCTACCCTATAAAGTACATTATCCTTTCCAGCATTTCGTTATTTCTCCTGACTCCACGACAGCCAACGTCATAGGAGACAGTCTTATTAAACTCAATCTGCTTAACGGTGAGTATAAATCGCGTCCTTTCAATGGAGGCAGACCTTCAACAGTAGCCCAGCGTTTTGGCAAAGGGGTTATGAGAGAAGGAATCGCACTCGACAAATTCAGTCAGATGACTTATCATGATTACTTAGCATCGGGAAGTGTTGTACAATCCATGGTTACGGGAAGCCATAGTAATATGGTAATACAACATGATTCTTTGTATATAGCCGATGCTGACAGCCTCTATTGTTTTGATAATAATCTCAATTATTGGTGTCCGCTAAAACCTGAACAGTGTGACCAAAATTAAGGCTGAATTCCTCGCTTGGAATCCAGCCTTTTTGTGTTACTTTTGTATTTGT
>ONBC01000051.1 GCA_900315955.1 uncultured Prevotella sp. | reverse complement strand
GATATACCCCTTATCTGCAAACAACTTTCCGAATACATTGTCACTCAGACGGTTAAATACATCCTCGTTTCTATCATCAACATTGGCCTTTGTAAGCATGAAATTGAGTAGCTCGCCTCTTTCGTTGCATATGGGGTGTAACTTAAAACCAAAGTACCACCCCATGGTGCTCTTGCCTATCTCTGCATAGCCTTTGAACACCTTGTTTCTGGTGATGCGCTTATTGTGGCATACTCTCTGAGCGACTCATAACACCTTACGGTGTCTGCGTCCATCGGGTGCCTTCAGACTCATTTTTTCGATATCTTTGTCATATTCTTCGCAAAAATCATCAATAATACAGAAAATATCTGTGATTTTATCCTTGGTAATCTCCATATTTCTTATTGCTTAAATCTTTATAACTATTTGATTTACAACTACAAATATAATAAAATTATGCGAGATTACCAAACTTTTAAGACTCTTTTTTATCCCGAACTCAGGTTCTAAATTACATGTCGATGTCTATTTCGTCTGTCATGTTTTGTGGGTAAATGATAAAGGTATACAGGTCACCATCATTGATGTACCTTTTCGAAAGGGAATAGTCGGTTCCCTGTTTCAACAATATCTTTTTGTCATGACCTTTATACACCTTTGGTTCAAAGACTTGTGCTCCAATCAAGGCCTTCAGTCTGATAGTTGCTTCTCTGTGATAGCACCCTCTCCCTTTGCCGAAGCAATCAGACCAGATAGCAAGACGGCTCCCCGGCGTAAGCGTAGAGCCGGGGTTCTTCAATTTTCTATTGAGCATGATATCCACTCCCCGGTAGATATATACGTCACCGTTTATATCCGCTCCATGGACTACGAGCTTTCCGGTTGAGGCATCATAGTCGCAGTCAACTGGTGTGCCACCAATGCGGACGGCCATAGAGCGTGGTCGGTCCCCTTGGTCAGCATTTACGGTCGTCACCAAGTCTTGTCCATGTACAGCCTTCTTTGCCCCGGTGGTTCCTTTCTTCAGACTAATGCCGTCAAGACTTTCACCTGAGTCGGACAAGATGCCGGAGAGAAAAACACTGAACTTTTTCTCGAAGGCTATTGAGCGCCATCCCGTGGGCGTGAGCACTTTCAGCACGTTGTCGTTAGCGTCATAATAGAGAGATCCAACAACGCCTTGAGCTTTCTTGTTGATCGTGCTGCTATCCGTTTGTTGGGTCTGAAGGAGAACATCGAGGTCTTTCTCCTGCGTCCTTGGGGCCTCTTTCATTACGGGTACAGCGAAGGTAGACTTTGAGAGGGCTATTGAGGGCATGAAGTCGACACCCTGGTCGTCGATGTCCGAGCCGACTTTTGTTATGCCATAATATTTTTTTGCATCACCTTCTTCGGCAGGATGGAAGACCTGCAGCCATCCGATGTCCTTATAGACAGTGCCGATACCCATTGTGAGCCGCGCATCCTCTTCCTGGTTCCATCCCTCGAAGACATGGCTTCCATGTTTGAAGTTTCCCGTCTCAGGGCCGTTCCACCGTCCGTGCCCACCTCTGACAGACAGCATGTCTGCCTCAAGAACACCACGGAAAAGACTATAATAGGGTAACTTGCCTTTTCCACGTGGGAAACCTCCGAAGCCATACTTCTGGTTGTATCTCATCTGTTTCCAGACATCATAGGCTCCTACGACAGCAACAGGATTACCCACACTGTCTTTAGCTAATACAGTACCATCTGATTCCACGCGGGGCTTATCCAGACTAGAATAGAATTCATATTTCAAGGAAGGCAGTCCGTCTGTTCGTCCTATCCCCTTTTGCATCAATGCCCTCAGTTCAGACCAGTATTCTTGATAGATATCACGGGGGTAAGCGGAATGTTTGCTGCATAACCACGCCGCCAGACCTACAGTCTCACCCATCATGGCCGTGGTACACATCACGCGTGTTGAAGAGAAGGCGACATGTGTGGCACTGATGTCGCGACCTGCCATAAACAGATTTTTGACATTGCGGGAATAGAGACAGCGATAAGGAATGCCATAAGGATAAACCGCACGGTGAATGGCCTTGGCAAGGAACGGGCCCGTAGGAAACTGTCGTGCATTGACTGAATCGGGGAGATGTAGATCCATCGACCACGTGGTCTCACAAGTTGCATCCTCATGCTTCACATTCTTGTCGATGTCCTGTTGTGACAAGACATAATCGCCCAAGAGACGCCTCGACTCCCGTTTGCCAAGGACATATCCTACCCAGGAGAGATTGCGTTTGCTATAGTCTTTCCGCCATTGGCTTCTGTTCTTCAGCCAGCTCCAGTTGGAATAGATCATCAGCAAGGCGTAATCTCGTATTTTCTCGGCATCCTTCACTTGGTCCAGCCCCATACCAAACTCCCAGTTCCATGCACCTTGGGTAACATGTTGGCAAGTACTGTCCGTAAAGGGCATGCCATAATCAAAACTCGGAAAAGATTGAGGCTTATTACTTCCCGTAGATGTCCATTTTACAGTTGACCCGAGGGTAAGACTGTCGGCCCAGACCGGCGCTAGACTTTCATCGTACTCAGAGCGACTCTCGCGCCCTATCCGATAATCGGCACCGGAAAGGTAACCTATCGTCCCGTCACCCGTACAATCGGCAAAGGTATGGGCACTGACACTGATTGTGTCGCCTGTAATGACATTCTCTGCTATTACTTTGCTTATCTTGTTTCCATCCATGACAACTTTCGTAGCATGGTAGCCTTTCAGATATGTGATGTTGGGCTCAGCCTTCACAAAAGAGTCTTTGAGCTGATCTTCATCCTTAGTGACGATTTGCGCATTCCCCGGATGAGTCTTGGTAAACTCCCTGAGCATGCGGCCAAGACCAGCATTTTCGCCAAGTTCAATTTTGCCTCCTATCGCTATCTGTATCTCTGAGCTATTAGGTCCACCAAGAACAGGCCTGTCGTGGATAAGAGCAACCTGACAGCCAAGCCTGGCGGCACTCACTGCCGCACAAATCCCTGCTATTCCACCTCCTATGACACAGAAGTCGACCTGAGCTTTTCGGTAGCTCTTTTTAGAAAGGGAACGTCTGAGCGATTCCAGAGAATAAGACGGCATCCGGCGCGGATCAAGGTGACGGGTGATCAATACGGCATCGCAACGACCGTCCAAACCTGTCAGATCATGCAGGGAAAGGCTATTTGTGCCAGCTTTGAGTTTGACATCACCCGCCTTCTGCCAATGCCATAAGCCTCCTTCGCCTCCAAGTACGCCGCCTACTGCTTGTCCATTGATGAGAATCTTAAAGCGCCCCGGACCCCGCCTGCCCGACCAGGCAGAGGTCCAGTTGCTTGTCCTGACAAAAACTTGATATGTCCCATCTTGAGGTATGTCTATCGTTGTCTTGGCATCCTTAATGGGCACACTCCATCCGTGTGCCAACAGATAAGGTGATCCCATCATATCCATGAACTGCTGATCTACGCTCCATCCACCGCGATCGGTGAAAGACTCTGCTTCCACCCAGATGTCCTGGGCGGAAGAGGTCAATTTTACGTTAAAAACGCAGAAAATGACAAGTAAACATTTTAAGATTCTCATATTATATAATAAATGGCAGCCTAATATCCAGGATTTTGTTCCATATTAGGATTGATCTCTAACTCTTCTGCTGGTATTGGCCATAGGTACTGGCGGTCATTCCAGTGTCGTTCAGCCGCAGGTGCACATAATCCTGCTGCTTCAAGAGCAGAAAAGTCGGGTAATCCATTCTCATCAATTTTTGGTGTAATGCCCCAGAACCAATTACCTGCAGCATACAACTTCTTTTCAGATTCAGGATCTAATAGCATGTAAATCTTACGACTAAAGGCTATCGGTGCCAACTTCCAACGGATGAGGTCTGCATATCGTAGATTTTCATAAGCGAGTTCCATCCGACGTTCAGTCCTTAACTCATATCGCATTTTGGCTTGAGACTGTATGGTAAAAGCTGGGTATTTACTTGTTGCACTAGGGTCGACACCATAGGCACGGGCACGGACTTTGTTCATTGCATCAATGACACTTTGATCAATCTGATTAAGCTCAATCTTTGCTTCAGCATACATTAATAGAACATCGGCATAACGCATAAGAATCTTCGGATTCTCACCTTGCTTTCCGTAGTCGAGCCATTCCTGTCCAACAGACTTCCTCCAACAAAGACCATCAAAAGAAGCATACATTTTATTGCTTCTGGTGTCATTGTTGTAAACCATTGTAGTATCGTTTCCTGATATTCTTTTGGTTTGTAAAGCTACAGGAGATGGATCGTAAATGTATCCGAGAAGTTCACTGCCAAATGCAGTAATAGTCATTGCGCATCGTGGGTCGCGATTTTTGAAAGGATTATGAGGATCGAATAGCGGGCTTTCATCAATGGGCTTGCCATCGGTGCATGTGTAAGCAGCAAGAAGATCCCAGGTCGGATCACGACAAATGAAACCACCGTTATTACGTGGAATAACATTGCTGATTTGTGATGAAGGAATCACATTGAGATTGTTAGCTATAGAGCGCGGAACAATAAAGATGAACTCAGAGGATGTCTGAGTCGAAGGCAAGAAGAGTTTCGAATAGTTACTCTCCAGAGAATAGACTCCAAGATCCATAACAGCTTTTGCAGAAGTTGCGGCTGTTTGATAGTCTCCCATATAAAGCGCATAACGTGCTTTGAATGCTAAAGCAGCACCTAAGGATACTCGTCCTGTTGTAGTTTCGGGAAGTCGTGCAGCAGCACTATCAAAGTCTTCATAGATATGCTTTAGGACTTCTTCTTTGGGAGTTCTCCCCATTTTGAGAGCTTCATCTATAGTTATATCGTCTGTGTAATAAGGCACGTCACCCCAATGGAAAACGAGCTCACCATAAGCTCGTCCACGAAAGAAATAAGCCTCTCCTACAAGTTGATTGATCTGCGAAGCGTTGGCTCCATACTCAATAGCACGATGATACTTGTTAATGACACTATTCATCTTCGAAATTACGGCATAGTTAGCTTTCCACCGACGTGATATACGCCAGTCTTGACTATTCAGCGTGGCATTTTGGAAGGCATCGACTGTCTGACGGAAATGACTGTCATCACTCCACTCGTTGTTACTTTCTCCTAGTTCACCGTCAACGAGAAGGTATTCGTTGTTATATCCGGCATTAACAGCCATACGCACTTCTTCAAGATTCGAATACCAGTTCTCTGTGGAGCCGCTTGACAAAGGGCTCATGTCCAAATCGTGGCAAGCTGTCAATGATAGGGCAAGTCCCACAGTCAAAAAGGCTGTTTTTAATATTGTATTTTTCATTATCTTGATTGCTTAAAAGTTAACATTAACACCAAACATGAGCGATCTCATGACAGGATAACTAAACGTTTGAGACTCTGGGTCCCATCCGTCAAGGCAGTTGTTTATACTGAAAAGATCATTCGCTGCAACATAGACACGTAGTCTCTCGATGAAAAACTTTTTGGTGATGTTCTTTGGGAGAGTATAGCCAAGGGTTATGTTTTTCAAACGAAGATAGTGATTGTTATAAAGCCAATAATCAGACATTGCATAATTCGCATCTCGGTTGGCGTAAGTTAGGCGTGGATATGTAGCTGCTGCATTTTGCTCATCGCTATTGTTTGCACTCCAGTATTTTCCTTCGATAACCTTAGGAAAACTGAGCCAGTTCCATGTATACCCTTGTACGCGGTAAGCGTCATTACGTGCCCACTGTTCACCTACACCTTGAATGACAATACTTGCATCAAAACCATGCCAATCAGCATTAAAAGTAAGACCGTAAATATAGTGTGGCATAGAACTCTTTAAAGGTATACGATCGTACTCTGCGCTAATTTTGCCATCTGGGACACCATCTGGACCTGAGATATCTTCATATTGAAGATCTCCTACTTTGATGTTATCATTTAAGCGAGCCGATTGGTCCACTTGGTCCTGTGTCTGGTAAATACCGAGGTAGTGATAACCGTAAAACTGGTTGTATTCAGTACCTTCACGAGATATGTAGTCACCATTATAGAATATGGTATTTCTCATATTGCCCATCTTTGATTTGGCATTACTCAGATTGAAGCTGACATTGTAGTTAAAGTCACCGACATGGTCGCGCCAACCGGCATTAAAATCCCATCCTGTAGTATGCATATCGCCTGCATTGACTGATGGATTGTTATATCCAAGGAAAACAGGAATTTGCACAGCAAGAAGCATGTCAGAAGTATTCTTACGATATGCATCAAAATTGAAGTATAGACGACTGTTTAAGAACATGGCATCAAGACCAAGATCCCAAGATGTCGTTGTCTCCCAGGTGATGTTTCGAACGGCATAGTCTGTTTGGGAGGCAGCTGTGACCCCTGATACTACTCCTCCGTCTGTGATGGCGACTTGATTAAAGCTGATAGCAGCCTGATAAGGATAGTAACTTCCTATTCTCTCATTACCAAGTTTACCCCAGGAGGCACGTAATTTCAGTTGGTCGAGCCATGACCGAGTGGCCTTCATAAACTTTTCCTCTGTTATTACCCATCCCAGAGAAACTGATGGAAACGCAGCCCATCGATTGTCACTAGAAAATCGCGACGAACCATCGTAACGTATATTTGCCTCAAGAAGATATTTGTTATCGTAAGAGTAATTGACTCTCCCGAACCATGAACGATATGAGTATTCTGTTGCATTGCCACCAGTTGACTGATAATCACTTGGAGCAAGGTCAAGGTATGGGAAGGATGTCAGCTCAAAATTATCTCCTTTCCCCCACATATTATCATATTTAGCATAGTAGTATTCATAACCTCCAAGGAGTGCTAAATCATGTTTACCGAAACTTTTGTTATAATTCACGAGGAACTGCATTGTGATGTCTTTGTTCTTATTCCGGTTCTCTGTGAGTTGTGTGGTTTGTATACCGAGTCCATGAAAATATCCAGCTATGACATTTGGATCTTCAAGTTTCGTGTATGGCATCTGTTTGACAAACTTCTTCGTATAGAGAAAGTCAAAATTAGGAGCTGCCACCATAGATATCTTTAATCCATCAAATGGCTTTATATTAATCTCTCCCTTAAAACCAACATGATAATTGTCATAGTGCACATTGCCAGCTTCTGGTGAAATGTTGGCAAGAGGATTAGAGCCATCCTTAACGTCTGCGTAGCGGCCATCACTCCAACGTGCTGGATAAATAGCAGGTATAGCGCGCCCTTCCTCGCTAAAAACATTATAGTTCGGCTCTTTGGCCTTGGCTAGACGGAAATTAACATCAGCATGAGCTTCTACATACTTACTGAAAAGAAAATCATTGTTTATACGTGCAAGATAATGCTCTCTCGAAGAGTTGTTACCCTCAAGAATTGAGCCAATATTATCATAACGCAAGGAAATCTTGGAACGAAGTTTTTCTGCACCCGCTACAAGATCAATCGTATGAGTTTGGCGTGGTGCGCTACTTCTGAAAAGGACATCGTTCCAGTCAGTCTCAGCATACTCGTCTGGGTTCTGAGCATGGAGGCTAGCATAGTTGTCGATAACATCTTGAATATAGCCCTGGTACCATCCACCTGAAGGATTATCATTATATAATGTCTCATTAACCATTTTCATATATTCTGTTGCGCCAACATACTTCGGGTGAGCGGTAGGGCTGTCTTGGGCATACTCAAAGTTATAGCTAAGTTTAAAGTCACCACTTTTAGCTCGTTTGGTGGTAATTAGAATTACACCAGCTGCAGCACGAGAACCATAGATAGCTGCAGATGCAGCATCTTTAAGCACGGAAACACTTTCAACATCGTCAGGATTAACCATATTCATATCCCCAGGTACTCCATCAACGATGACCAATGGGCTTGAGTCGCTGATGGTAGTCACACCACGGATAAGAAGGCTTGATGTAGATCCTGGAGCACCGCTCGTTCGAGTAACCTGAAGACCAGCGGCAGCACCTTGTAAGGCATTAGATAGGTTGGTTGAATGCCGTTCTCCTATATTATCGCCATTAATTGTGGCAACAGATCCTGTGAGGTCTTTTTTCTTAATTGTGCCGTAACCGATGACAACGACTTCGTTCAGATTTTCGACGTTGTTTCTCATTGTAACTTCCATATTACGAGAAGCCTTCAACTCTTGATCACTAGTACCAACATAAGAGAATATTAAAGAAGCATCATCGGGGACATCTATTGTAAAGTTACCATTGAGATCCGTCACAACCCCATTGTTCGCTCCTTTTTCTCTTACTGCTGCTCCAATGATCGGCTCGCCATTCTCATCAGTGACATGACCTTTGACCGTACGGTATCCGGCTTCTTTCTTCACCGTGTACTGGGGGCGTGTCTGACCCTGGCTCTGCTTGTTCTTAGCCGAGACCACGATGTTCTTGCCTTGAATGGTGTAGGTGACATTCTGCGAGCCGAGGATCTGATCGGCTGCCTGCCGCACATCCTTTGCGTCCACGTTTACCCTCAGCCGGGTGTTGAGGTCAGAGCCTTCATAGACAAAGGAATAACCGGTTTTCTTTCTCAGTTCCGTCATGGCCTTGGCAACGGTGACGTTGCGAAGACGGAGCGAAACGCCTTGTGCATAGATTCCTAGATTACAGGACAGAATCAATGCTACAAGAAAAAGTTTTTTCTTGCTCATGATAGGTAATTGTTAGGAATTGATAATATGAATTATAGATATGTATATAGATCCTCTGCTTTAGTACAGAGTAACATTAGTAAAGTGTAACGTTCCTCCCGTTGATCTTGTATCGCAGTTTGCCAGTGCTGCTCAGGGCTGTTAGGATTTCCTGGAGCGACTGGGTGCTGGTGTCGAAGCGTCCAAAGAAATTGCACGTTACAAGCCGGTCGCCTGTCACCGTAACCTTCACATTGTAGCCATGCTCCAGTTCCTTTGCGATACTATAGATCGACTTGCCATCCAAAATCAGCTGACGGGTTGTCCACGCGATATCGCTTTCGCTGGCATCGCCGGTAACGACCAGCTTGCCGCTTTCCTTGGATAGCACGGCGCGTTGTCCTTTCTTCATCACGACGTTGCTACAGTCGGAACAGAGTTTATTGTCGAGCTCGACAGAGCCGTCAGTCAGCACTACCTGTGCTTCATTGTCATTGGGGTAATCGGCCAGACTGAACTTCGTGCCGATGTCACGTACGCTGATGCTCGCGGTTGTGACAGTGAAAGGTTTATCCCCGTTGTGTGCCACTTCGAAGTAGCCTTCACCCGTCAGCGCGACGTTACGGTCTTTGATACCGAAGCTCTGCGAGTAGATGATGCGACTTCCGGCATTGAGCGTGATGCGTGTGCCATCAGGCAGAGTTGTGATAGTCTGTGAGCCCGCGGGAGCTTCCACACAGATCTGCGCCAACTGTCGCTCGACACTCTGCTGCCCATGCTCGTAGAACTGCCAGCAGCAACCTGCTATGATGAGGATCACTGCTGCCCAGCGCATCCATACCGGCATGTAGAGCCATGATTTATGCTTAGGAAGAACATCGCCATCGGTGGAGATCATCTCTTCTGCGGCGTTAGTATCGTCCTGAGAGAATCCGCCATCCGCCATGACGCGCTCGGAGAATTTCTCAAAGGCCGCCCCGGCATCGTAGCGCGCCATGCTGCCGACGGCCTCTGATGAAGTCCACAGATTCTTCAACCGATTGAAGTGGCGCTCGTTCTCCGGCGATTCGGAGATCCAGCGCTTCAGTTCTTCATCATCCTGCGGGGTAGTCTCACCCGTAAGACTGCGGAAGATAAGATCGGCTATTTCTTCTTGATGAATGTTCATATCCGGGTTTTTACAATAAGAGGACGAAGAAAAAAGAAAGGTGGGTAGTGAGATAGATAGAATTTTCTAAATAATTTTATTGTTGGGTGACCAGGATGAAAAAGAACAGTTCTAAGTATTGGGCTAAGTCGTTGCGTAGAATCTTCAAGGCATTCTTCAGATGATACTTCACCGTATTGACAGAGATGCCAAGTTCTTTGGCTATCTCTCCGTTTTTCTTCCCGTCATAGCGGCTCATCTTGAATACACGCCGGCTATCGGCGGGCAGTCGGTCCACAGCATCCTGCACAACCTTCTCTAATTCTCCATCCAACAACTGTGCCAGAGGCTCACTGTCATCCACTATATTGCTTTTACCCTGACTTAAAGACGAGGCGTTGCTAACTTTCACAGTCTGGCACCTTATCCAGTCGATGCTATGGCGACGGACACTCACCGCCAAATAGTTTCTAAGAGAACCACGAATTTCCAACGACTGCCTCTTTTGCCAAACATGGAAGAACACATCAGCAACAATCGTCTCTGCCACAAAATCGTCATGCACATATTCATAGGCAATGGCACATAGAGGCGCATAATGATATTTGAAAAGGAAGCGGTAACCCGCTTCCTTCCCCGCTTTTAGCATTTTTATAACTGATTCCTCGGTTAACTCCATTCCTTTAGCTCCAGTTTGTTTTACCAATTCCCTGGCAAATTTATACAATTAAAGCGAAACTAATTAATATTTTGTTTTATTTTAGAACTTACGCTTTAAAAATAATCCATAGAGCATGAGCGACACTATATGCTACTGGGTCGCAAATTCGAGATACGTTTTTACTTGTACCCCTTGTTCTGCTTGAGGTTGCCGTTGAGGTCGATCACTTTGGCAGGGATGGGGAAGACGGTGGTGTAGGCAGAGGCTTCGCCGTCGAGCTGCGGGCGAATGTCGTAGGCTTTGTGGAAAAGGCCAAAGCGGATGAGGTCGTTGCGTCGCCAGCCCTCCCACATCAGCTCCAGGCGGCGCTCACGGAGGATATTGGTGAGGGTGGCTGGGCGTGAAGGCATGCCCACACGGCGGCGGATGGCATCAAGGTCAGCCTGTCCGCTCTCACCGTTGCGCACATGAGCCTCAGCGCGCATGAGCACGGCATCGGCATAACGGAAGAGCACGATATCGTTGTCGCAGTTCTTCCCGTCGTTGTAAGCCGTGCGGTCCACCTCATATTTCTTCATGCGTGCGCCTGCCGTTCGGATATAATCGGAATAGGTGAGGTTCGTCGAGGTCACTTCGAGCGGATAATAGACCAGCACGTCACCGCCGTCGAGGGCGATGGTCTTTCCGTCGACATAAACCGTATCGCTGTAGAAGTCCTGTTGCCAGCGTGTGTCGAGGCTGTCTGTGCCATAGCCATATTCGCGCACGGTGGCAAGCGTAGCGCAGGTCCCGTTCTCTGAGGCGGTGCCGTAGGCGCCGCCGTGGGCATAGTGGCGCGAGCGGAAGAGGTACTGAAATTGCTGCGTATAGAGTGTCTTGTCCATGGGGATGACAAAGATGTTCTCCGTAGAGTTCTCGTTGTGCACACTGAAGTTGGCAGTACGGTCAGCCATCAGCGTGTAGCCGTCGGCGGAGAGCTTGTCACAATAGTGAACGCAGGTCTGCCACGCGTTCATCGACTGCCCCTCCACGGCGAAGGCCGCGCCGGAACCGGAAGGCCGCGAGCCGTCCGTCCAGTCGTCATCGGCATAGACCTCATAGTTGAGCGCCAGCTTAGCTAAGAGAAAGTCAACGACGGGTCGCGTCATGCGGCCATAGTAGTTGCCTTCCAAGTTGCTTTTCTCATTGGGCAAGAGCGGCTCCACCGCCTGCAGTTCGTCCCAGATAAATTTGTAGACCTCAGACCGCTTGCTTTGTGTGGTAGCCGCCAGCGTCTGCGAAGGCGAGGTGATCAGCGGAATGTTGCCCCACATGTCCATGGCGTAAGCATAGAACATGGCGCGCACGGCACGCGCCTCAGCAGTGTAGGCCGACAGCTGCGCATCGGTGAGCAGCGACCTGTGGTTGTTGAGGTCTTCGATAGCCTGATTGGAGAGGCTGATGACGAGGTAGAGATAGTTCCACGTGTCTTCGAGCGACTGGTCCGAAGCCGTCCAGGTATGCAGGTAAAGGTCTTGCCAGAATCCGCCGTCGTACCAGTCGCCCCCACGGATAGGAATGAGGCACTCGTCGGTCGTGAGCGTGTTGTAGTCGTACACGCCCCGATAGGTACCTTGCAGTCCTTGCGACGATTGCGTGCCGCCCATATAGTTGTAGAGCGCGGCGACGGTGTTGTCGTAAAGCGTTGCGGCAGAAGAAAGCGCCTGCTCCCTGTCTATCTGATCACGGGGTGACTCGGAGAGACAGGAGGAGAGGAAACCACAGAATACTAATATGAAAAGGGAATGAATGATTCGCATAGCGCAAAGACATGATTAGAATTGTATCGACACACCCATAGACCAGGTACGGTACACAGGATAGGAGCGCTTGTCGTCTATACCAAGGGTGTTGGAAACGATATAGTTGTTGATCATCGGCGTGAGCCCACTGTAGCTCGTGATCGTCGCGAGATTATTGACCGACAAGGAGAGCCTCAGGGCTGAGATGTAGCGGTTCCTGAGCGGGACATTCCAGCCTACGGTGAGGTAGTCGAAGTTGAGATAGTCGCCGCGCTCGAGCCAGTAGTCGGAGACATTCTGGTCTACGATCTTACGTTCGGGAGCACCCTTCATGACGTTGTAGTCGGGGAAACTCGACATATTAAGATAGGAGAGTGAGGTGCCGTTGAAGATCTTATGGCCAAAGGCTCCGTTCATCTGCAAGGAGATGTCGAACGCCTTGTAGCGGAAACTGATGTTGGAGCCGAGTGTCATCTTCGGTGTTGCCTGTCCGGCAATATACCGGTCGCCGCCATTGTCGCTGAGATCTATCTTCCCATCGTTGTTCAGGTCTTCAAGGTCGTACATCATATATCCGTTGCCGCGGTCGACGATGCCCTTACAATGCGGCAGATAGAACACGCCGAGCGGCTGGCCTACGATCTGATAGAGCACGTCGGCATTGCCGCCATGCTGTCCCGCTCCGTTAAGGGCACCGATGGCGGTAACCTCCGAGGCCGAAAGCTCGTAACCGTTGTATCTTCCCGAGAGCGAGAGCAGTTTGTTGCGTTGGAACGACATGTTGACATTGATGTTCAGCTCCATGTCGCGCCGTTGCAGCGGCGTGATGCCGAGCCCGATCTCCACGCCCCGGTTCTCCATCGATCCGATGTTGGCCAGGAGCTTACTGTAGGCGAACGGCGGCACGGGCACGTCGTACTGGTAGAGCATGTCGGTCGTTTTCGAATAGTAATACTCGACGGTGAAGAGGACGCGGTTGCTCAGAAACCCCATGTCGGCGCCGATGTTGAAGGTCGACTTCTTCTCCCATTTGAGGTCGGGGTTGGCATTGCGCAGCGAGGCCAGGGTTATTGTGGGCGATCCGTTTACGGGTACGATACCGGCGGGTGCCACCGTGTTGAGTGTGGTGTAGGATGATATTGCTCCGAGGTTTCCTGTGAGACCGTAGCCTGTACGTAGCTTGAGCATGGAGACGACGGGCTTGAGCGGTTGCATGAACGCTTCGTCAAGGACGTTCCAGTTGGCGGAGACAGAGGGGAACACGCCCCACCGGTTGTGCTTTGCCACCATCGACGAGCCGTCGGCGCGCAGGGTGCCCGACAGGCTGTAGCGCTTGAGCAGCGTGTAGGTGGCCGTTACCATGGCCGAGGCCAGCGACGGGTCGGCATAGTCGGAGCCGGTGCCTCCGTAGGGCCGGATAGATCCGGCAGCAAGGTTATTATAGGTGAAGTCGTTCGTTGTGAAACCTTTGACGGTGGTCCAGAACCCCGTGCGGCGGTCTTTCTGATACTCGCCGAGCAGGGAAGCGGCAAGGCCGTTCACGCCCCAGCTGTGAGTCCAGTCGAGCGTGGTGTTGACGAGCCAGCTCTCACTCTTGTGCTCTCCGCGCCAGGCCTGACCCTGCGCCCACAACCAGGTCGGACAGAACTGCGCGTTCTCGGTCGAATTGAACCCGTAGGATCCGCGAAGGGTGAGGTTCAGTTCCTGCATGAGATGCGCCGTCATGTCGAGGTGCGTACTGAAGGTAAGGTATTTGGTGTCGTTCTTTTCCGTGAGGATGGTGCGGGGCGGGTTGATCTCCGAGGCCGCCCCGTTCTTCGTGATGGCATCGCGCGCGATGGTCGGATTCTGGGCAGCAGCCGAATAGAAAAGCATCTGCTCATCGAAGATGCCATTGACTTTCTGCGACGAGCCGAAGACACCGTAGTTGATATTCAGGAAGTCGTCGAAAGCCTGCTGCGTGATGTCGAGCTTCGCCACGAGGTTGTTCATGCCTTTCATGTCGAGCACCGTCGTGTTCTTCGTATAAGCCAAGGAGGCTCGGTAGCTCGATGTCGGGCCGCCGCCGCTGAAGGCCACGTGATGGTTCTGCACAAAACCCGTTCGCGTGATCGACGCGGGGAAGTTGGTGTCGTAGCCATCGTCCTTATAAGCCAGGCCCAGCCGCCTCGCCGTGGCCACATACTCAGCGGCGGAGAGCATCTCGATATTCTTGTAGACGGCTTCCATACCCCACGAGCCGTCGTAAGAGATGTGGAAAGCCGCGCCGGTGCCTTTTTTGGTGGTCACCTCGATGACACCCGAGGCTCCGCGCGAACCATACTGTGCAGTCTCCGCCGCATTGCGCAGGATGGCAAAGCGCTCGATATCGGCCGGATAGATCGTCGAGAGCGTGGCGAGGTCCGAATAGACACCGTCGATGATGATGAGCGGATCGTTGCCGCCCGTGAGCGATGTCGTGCCACGCACACGCACCGACGAGAGCTGCGCCATGCGGTCCTCGCCGTTGGAGATGTTGACACCCGCTGCCTGACCGTTGATGGCAGAGAGCGGGTTGGTGACAAGGCCTTTGTTCATGCGGTCCTGACTGATGACATCCACCGAGCCGCTCTCTGTCCCCAAGCCTTTAATATTCAGACTGTCGGGACTGAAGCGCTGTGTCGTTTGCGCATGGGCAGAGCAGGCAAGCAATAACAATATGTTGAGAGGCAACCAGCGTGCGTTCATCTGCTTCATTGTTTTTGGTTTTTGCTGCAAAAATAAGTAAAAAAACAATAGGCTGCAAACGAAAACGACAATATTTCCTGACTTCGTCAATGCGTCACCCAAATTTAATCTGTTCGGCAGTCTATTCTGCCCCAATCCCATGAAGCCTTTGCTATGATGCAAGTCGATTCTCGCAGCGGCGTATATATTTTCTCGCAGAGCCGCGGAGTATATTGAGCCGCGGAGTTATTGCATATGAGAATTAGAGAACGCAGAGAGACCTTCGGTCTTGGGAGGAGTTCACAGAGAAGAACCATCACTTTTCTTGCACAATCTCCTCAACCTCTATATCTCCTCAACCTCTCCACATAGACCGAAGGTCTCTCTGCGATCTCCTCATAAGGCCGAAGGCCTCTCCGCGATCTCAGCCTCTCACGTATCATCTCAGCGGCTCAATAAGCTCTGCGGCTCTGCGTGAAAAGTCTGATAATCAAGGACAGCATTGGGTCTCAACAAAAAGTGGCGAAGTCAGGCACCCTGCCTCTCCGAAGCTGGGGAGACTGCAACACAGATGGCTGCATCTATATATTCATGCATTTGGTTCAATTCCTGTCAGCAGGACATGTGCTGATGTCGTGATCCGTCATGGCGCACACGCAACTGTCGGACCACACATTCTCTGCCGTCTCTATCATGTCGATGACGGTGTAGATCGGAAGGATGATGCCCATGATGCCTACGGGCGCGCCCTGCCCGGTCATCAGCGAGAGGGTGAGAAAATAGCAGCCCATGGGCACGCCGGCATTGCCTACGGCTGAGATGACGGCGATGAGAAGCCACAGAAGCATCGTGGGGAGCGTGAGAACGGTGCCTCCGTTCTGCATGACGAAAAGACTCGTGACGAGGATGAAGGCGGCACAGCCGTTCATGTTGATCGTAGTGCAGATAGGCAGCACGAAGCGCGACACCTTCTGTGACACTCCGAGGCGGTTCTCTGCCGTGGCCATCGTCACGGGGAGCGTGGCGGCGCTGCTCTTCGTGAAGAGCGCCATGAGCACCGCCGGCATCATCCTGCCTAAGGTGCGGACAGGGTTGAGACCGCGCGCCATGAGGAAGAGCGGGAGGACGATGAAAAACTGGATGAGGTTGCCTCCGAGGATGACAGCCACATAACGGCCGAGCGAGGCGGCAGCGACACCTGCCGTGACCTGCGCCGACAACTGGGCGGCAAAGGCGACGATACCCACGGGCAACGTCCGGATGAGGCCGCGGATGAGCGTGAACAACAGTTCCTGAAGGCCGAAGAGCCCTTTCACGACCACCTTCTTGTTCTCCGTCTCCGGCATCTTCGACAAGGCGAAGCCCACGGCGAAAGCGATGAGCAGCAACGAGAGCACATTGCCTTCAAGAAGCGGCCTAACCACGTTGTCGGGGATGACGGAGAGGATGTGGTCGTAGTAGGTCTCTTTGCCTAAGTCCTGCGGAATGGCACTGCTGCCCGAATGAATGAGCTCCGCGGGCAGGTTGCCCGGCCGTATGAGATTATAGAGCACGAGGCCGACGGCTGCCGCGACGATAGTCGTGAGCAGCGTGTAGGTGACGGCGTGACGGAAGATACGTCCCGTATCTTTCTGCCGGCCGAACATCGTCAGCGTGGTGATGACGGCAAGAAGGATAGTGGGAACGGCGACAAACTGGAACAGCCGCGTGTAGACCGTCGCCACAAAGTTCATCAAATCGTTAAGCCATGTCAGGCTCAGTGTGCCCAAGATGGCACCCACGACAAGGGCGCCCATCCACAGGAGCATCTGTTTCCGCGAGGCGCGGATCGTTGTTTTCTGTTCAGAGTTGTTTTGCATACTGCAAAATTACTGCAATTCTCTCTTAATCGGAAAGCGCAGAGGAAGAAAAAACTTCATCCTCCCTGCCTCCATTAATAGTATAGACGGGCGAATAGTAATCGTATTGTCGGTGGACGAGCTGTTGTCGCTGCCGCAAAATAAAATCTTTATTTTGTTGCGTATAATAGAAACAATTATTATCTTTGCAATATTAATTAAGGAAAATGGAAGAGGGTAGTCTACTATAACATCAGAAAAGTTGCGGGAGGAGTTAGGGACAGTGATTTGTTCAAGAAGCTGGATGGCAGTTCAGACTTGTGGGATGTGACGAATAAACGCATGGTTGTCGCTACCCATGGCTTTGTTAAGAAAACATGGAAGGTGCCGTCGAAAGACATAGCTAAGGCCGAATCCATACGAGATAAATATTACAAAGAGAAACAAGGAGGTAAGAAATGAAAGTATATACCATGAATGAGTTGCTTGACAGAGACCTGGGTCCTGTCGGAACTACAGAGCGAGACGACTTTGAGAAGAAAGTCTCAGATGACATACATGCCTACCATGTTGGTGAAGCCATCAGAAAGGCTCGCCTGTCACGTCATCTTACACAAGAGCAACTTGGTGAGAAGGTGGGAGTGCAACGTTCTCAGATTTCAAGATTGGAGAAGGGAAGTAGTATCACTTTCTCTACATTGATACGCATACTACGCGCATTGGGCATCTCTGCCTCTTTAGACATGAAAGGTATAGGCGACTGGACGATGAACGACCTGCGCTCGGTGTTCCGGCGGCATCCCAAAGTGCGCAAGGTGATACTCTTCGGGTCGCGCGCGAAAGGCAACTTCCGCACGGGCTCTGACATCGACCTGGCATTGGTGGGCGAGGACATCGACCACGAGGAGCTGCTGCGTATTTATAACGACATCGACGACCTCGGACTGCTCTACAAGGTGGATCTGTTGCACTATGAGGAGAAGCAGGGAACGCCCATAGGCGAGCCTATCGACAGGGCTGGAAAGGTGTTTTACCAGCAGTGAGGAGTGAGGAGATAGGAGTGAGGAGTGAGGAGTGAGGAGATAGGAGTTAGGAGATAGGAGTGAGGAGTGAGACACAAGGTTTTCCCGACATCGTCACTATTTTGTTGAGACCCAATGCTGAGCTTATTGAGCCGCGGAGATGATACGTGTGAGAGGCTGAGATCGCTGAGAGGCCTTCGGCCTTATGAGGAGAGAGCAGAGAGACCTTCGGTCTATGTAGAGAGGTTGAGGAGATATTGAGGTTGAGGAGATATGCCGCAAGAATAGTGATGTCTCATCTCTGTGAACTCCCCTCAAGACCGAAGGGCTCTTTGCGTTCTCTAATTCTCAGATACAATAACTCTGCGGCTCAATAAACTCTGCGGCTCTGCGAGAAAAATCTATACGCTTTGCGAGAAAAGAACAACTGTCGCGGGATGTTTTTTTCTCGCCAAGCCGCTAAGGTCGCAAAGGAGAAGCATGAATGATTTAGCAGCGACTTTCCACGACGTATGCTTTTTTAGCAGCGACTTTCCACGACTCTTCACGACTTATGCTCGCTGTCGCTCGCTTAGCGCGGAACTATGCTCTTCGTGTACATTCCGATCCTCTTGCAGGGTGCGGCCCTTGTGGAGGCTGCTGCCAAAGTGTTTTTTAACAAAAACTGTAAGCAAATATAGAAAATTCGGCCTTTATCCGCATCAACGACGATCTTTAGTTACATATTGTAAGGTTTTTACTACTACCCCCTGTTTTTGGGGGTAGTTTAGCAGCGGCCTCCACAAGGGCCGCGCCCTGCAAATGGCCGGTACGACACTCGAAAGACCGAAGGGCTCTCCGCGTGCTCTAATTCTCTGAGGCAATAACTCCGCGGCTCGATTGTCTCCGCGGCTCTGCGAGAAAATATATACGCTGCCGCGAGAATCGACTTGCATCACAGCAAGGGTTTTATGGGGTTGGGGCAGAAGAGACTGCCGAACAGATTAAATTTGGGTGACGCATTGACGAAGTCAGGAGAAGTGAGGAGTGAGAAGTGAGGAGTGAGGATGAGACGCAAGGTTTTGGTTGCAGTGGCCGCCTCAAATGGCGGCCACCAACCGAAAAAGTAATCAGACCGGTATTGGTTGTCCTGCTGTGGTTGGGCAGCAGACCTCCCGGGGCCACGTGTTTGGTTTGATACCATTCATCCGTCAGGGCCGGTTGGGGAAGACGTAGAAGTGGCGGTCGGCATCACGGTCGATCATCCACTCGTCGAAGACAACGTGGTCGGATAGGGCTTTGATGGTGAGGGTGTGAGCGCCAGAGGAGAGCGCTACGGGCAGTGTGACGAGGGCCTGGCCGCGCAGCACGCCGTCGGCCCACTGGTCGCCCCGGGCATCGGGAGAGACGATGACCGTACGGGGTGCCTGACTGTCAATGCTGACAGTGCACTGCAGGCTGCCGCCGTCGAGGGCATGGGTTGGGACGAACGCGAGCCGGAGCACGCCGCCGACAGTGCCCGACGTAAACCGGTACGCCACGGAGTCGCCCTGGCTGAGCTCCACCGCCTTGAGCGACCGGCCGAGGAGATCGACGACCCGAGAGCCTGGGCCGGCTGAGGTGTAGCGCGCCGCCGTGGAGACGATGTTGTTGTCGTTGCCGAGCGGCGCGTCGCTGTGCGTGTAGGTGCCATATTGCCGCAGTTCCGCCTCACTGAGCGTGTCGGTGAGCAGTGGCACGCCAAAGACGGCTAAGTTCTGAGGAGCGGCATCCATCGTGCCCGACCGCCGCATCCGGGCCATCGCGTTATTATATAATGTGGTGAGCTCCTGAATCTTCCGATAAGCCTTCAGGCTGCGTGCCGCCGACTCCAAGGCCTCGCTGTCGTGATGGAAGCTGACGGGACGGGCGATGAGGCGCGACTCCTGCGACTCCAACATCTTCACCGCCATCTGCTCTGCCGCATAGACGGGATATTCGACAAGCGTGAAGAACCTGTCGGTGTCTTTCGCCGCAACATATCGGCGCGCTTGCCTCACCTGCCCGCTCACTTTGTGATAATTGTTCAGATAGCGGTCGAGCTCATTGTCAAACTCTTCCGCGTTGAACGCTGTGTTGGCGATGCCCCCGTCCCCGTTCTTGTTGTGTTTGGACGGTGCTTTCTGCCTGGTGAAATCCATAAACTCTGGTTTACGGATGTTCGTGAGCCGGAAATACTCGCAGAGCAGTTCCACGAGGGCACCGGCGGCCTTAGCGCCGAACTGCCGCGCCAGCCAGTCACGAAGATGCTGCCGTGTGTTGCTTGTATCAACCGACTTGATGTTCCACGCCATATCCATCATCAGGTCGAGCTGATAGGCCGCGACGTCGGGATTGTACACTACTGCCATCCAGAGACGGTCGGCTCCTTTTCGATAAGCTGTCTGCAGCTCG
The DNA here is from genome assembly GCA_900315955.1 of uncultured Prevotella sp. Taxonomy (GTDB): domain Bacteria; phylum Bacteroidota; class Bacteroidia; order Bacteroidales; family Bacteroidaceae; genus Prevotella. The sequence continues at coordinate 11,494 of ONBC01000051.1, read as the reverse complement.
TTGGCGATGAGGCCGGGCTGCGTCGTGCAGAGCCAAAGGTAGCTGTGAGGCCGTCCGGCATAAGCGAGGTGATAGACGGCACCGCCGTCGCTGCCGTCGTCAACGGGAGCGATATAGCCATAATTGTCGTCGGCCCACCCGATGTTGACTGTCAGGCTTTTCTTCATTCCCTGCAGGCGCAGGCCGTGGGAGCCGTGGGGCGTGGCGAGCAGAATGCCGAAGGAGTCGGCCACCTGGCGCAGGCTGTGCACGAAATGACCGGGCACGTCGCCGCTGTCCCAGCCTTCGCAGAGAAAATTGGCGCGACGGCGCAGCATCTCCTCAAAGAGCCGGTGATAGTCGGGTTGATGAGTGCCTTCAAGCGACAGCCCGCGGTATTCCACCGAAGGGATCTCCGTGAGGCCCTTGACCTTGTTTTCCGGGTCCCCCGCCTTGGCAAACTGCAGGATGCCGTAGGCCGTGCCGCGCCCGTTGCTGCCCACGATGACGGTCCTCGTGCCGCGCACGCCGATCCAGAACGCGTCTTTCTTGGCGATGATGTCCATCACGGGCACCTGCAGACTGCCCAACGTCTTCATGTCCTTGTTCGAGGCCATGTCGAGCTGAAAGACGAGTAAGTCGCCCTTGACAGGTCTCGCGGCCGATTTCAGATCACTGGCCATCAGTTCCAAGGCCTTGTCCACCACCGGATGATGCTTTTTCTGCACCGTGTAGCTCACGCTGCCGCCTGAAAGGCTGACAGCGGGACGAGCCTGCGCGTAAAGAGAGGTAAAAGCGAGAAGGAGCGTATAGAATATGTTTCTGAATTTCATGGTATCTTTCATTGTTTGCTTGCCGGAGTCAGGCAGGGATGAGCGGAGGCTGCCGCACCCCGGATGGCTAATCCGTTGCTCACAAAGTTACTAAATATTCTTAGCACATCTAAAATATTTAGTTTTTATTTTGGATTTATACGAGATAATGCTTACTTTTGTCTACCTAATTAATAATACATAACACGTAATAAATACAAATACATTATCATGACATTATATCCGAAACTGATTCGTGACATTCTTTCCACCGTCATCTATCCCGGCACAAAGAAGAACCTTGTGGAGAGCGGGATGGTTGCCGACAACCTGCGCATCAACGGCAACAAGGTGAGCTTCTCGCTCATCTTCCCCCGCGAGACCGACCCGTTCATCAAGTCGACCGTGAAGGCTGCCGAGGCAACGCTGAGATACAAGCTCGGCGACGAGGTGGAAGTGACGATCGGCACAGAGTTTAAGAGCGCGCCGCGCCCGGAGGTGGACAAGTTGCTGCCCGACGTGAAGAACATCATCGCCGTAAGCTCCGGCAAGGGCGGCGTGGGCAAGAGCACGGTCTCTGCCAACCTCGCCATCGCCCTGGCGCGATTGGGTTATAAGGTCGGTCTGCTCGACACCGATATCTTCGGACCGTCCATGCCGAAGATGTTCGGCGTGGAGGACGAGCGCCCTTATGGCGTGGAGAAAGAAGGGCGGCAGCTCATCGAGCCGATCGAGAAATACGGCGTGAGGCTCCTCTCCATCGGCTTCTTCGTCAACCCCGACACGGCAACGCTGTGGCGAGGCGGCATGGCGACGGCAGCGCTGAAGCAGCTCATCGCCGATGCCGACTGGGGCGACCTCGACTATTTCATCCTTGACACGCCGCCGGGGACGAGCGACATCCATCTCACGCTCCTCCAGACGCTCTCCATCACCGGAGCCGTCATCGTGTCCACACCTCAGAAAGTGGCGCTCGCCGACGCACGCAAGGGGATCGACATGTACACCAACGACAAGGTCAATGTGCCGATACTCGGACTCGTGGAGAACATGGCGTGGTTCACGCCCAAGGAACTTCCCGACCACAAATATTATATCTTCGGCAAGGACGGCTGCAAGAATCTCGCCAAGGAGATGAATGTGCCGTTGCTCGCTCAGATACCGCTCGTGCAGGGGATCTGCGACAGTGGTGATGCCGGCAAGCCGGCGGCCCTCGATGCCGACAGCATGACGGGCCAGGCTTTTCTCAACCTCGCCCAGGCGGTCGTCACGCGCGTCAATATCCGGAACAAGGAACTGCCGAAGACAAAGATTATAAAGGTAAATAACCAGTGATTGATTAGAAGTCCGGAAGTCGCAGAAAACATCCATGCATCGCTCACATCATACTATTCTCTTTTTTGTCGCCGCGCTGTTGCTGCTGTCCTCCTGTGGTGCCGACAAATACATGAAGCAGGGTGAGAAAAACCTTGCCTTGGGAGAGTATTACGATGCCGCAGACAATTTCAAGCAGGCTTACCAGAAGACGGAGCCGAAGGATCGCTCCGCACGGGGCAAGATAGCCCGCAAGATGGCATACTGCTACGACAAGAGCCTGCAGTCGGCCAAGGCCATTGTCGCCTACCGCAACGCCATCCGTTACCATGAGGACAACGCCGAGGACCATCTTGAACTGGCGCGACTGCTGATGAAGAATGGCGACTATAAGGGAGCTGTCAAGGAGTATGAGGTCGTGCTCGACTCCCTGCCCGGTGATGCTCGCGCCAAGGAAGGCGTAGAGGCGGCGCGCAAAGCGCCACAGATCAAACAGCTCGGCAGCCGTTATACCGTCAGACGCATGGATGTGCTCAACGGGCGACGCGCCGACTATTCCCCGGCACTCTTAGGCGACAACGCCGACGAGATCTATTTCACCTCGACCCGTAAGGAGGCGGAGGGTGAGGATCTGAGTGGCATCACGGGCATGAAGCCGGGCGACATCTTTCATTCCTCAAAAGACGACAAAGGCAAATGGAGCAAGCCCGAGGCCGTGACGGGGGTCAACACGGCCTACGACGAGGGGGCCTGCTGCTTCACGCCCGACGGCCGTGAGATGTACCTCACGCAGTGTGTCACCGACCCGTCGTCGCCCCGTTACGCCAAGATCGTGAAGTCGTCGCGCGCCGACGCCTCATGGAGCAAGCCCGCAGCCGTGGAGATCACCAAGGACACGCTCTCGAGCTTCGCCCATCCCGCCATCTCGCCCGACGGTGAGTGGCTCTATTTCACGAGCGACATGCCGGGCGGCAAGGGCGGGCTCGACATCTGGCGCGTGCGCATCACGTCGCATGGCTTAGGCGGCGTGGAGAACCTCGGCAGCCCGGTCAACACGGAGGGCGACGAGGCCTTCCCCACCTTCCGGCCCAACGGCGACCTTTATTTCTCCAGTACCGGCCATCCCGGTCTGGGCGGCTACGACATCTTCATCGCCCACACGGCAAAGGATGGGAAGGTGACGCTCTCCCACCCCGGCTATCCCCTCAACTCGCAAGGTGACGACTTCGGCATGACCTTCGAGGGGATACACAACCGCGGCTTCTTCTCCAGCAATCGCGGCGACATGCGCGGCTGGGATCATCTCTATTCCTTCGTCAACCCCGAGATAGAGCAGACCGTCAAAGGCTGGGTCTATGAGATCGACGGCTATGAACTGCCGCAGGCGCAGGTCTACTGCGTCGGCGACGACGGAACGAACGAGAAGATCACGGTGCGCAGCGACGGATCGTTCACGAAGGCGCTGACACCCGGCGTGAGCTATCTCTTCTTGGCCTCCTGCAAAGGTTTTCTCAATCATAAAGAAGAGATCAAGGCGCTGAAGGCACCCAAGGAGTCGCGCGACACGACCCTGCAGTTCGCCCTGGCCAACATCTCGGCCCCGGTGCTCATCGACAACATCTTCTACGACTTCGACAAGGCGACCTTGCGCGACAGTTCGAAGACGGCACTCAACCAGCTCGTCGGCATCCTCAACGACAACCCCAACGTGACTATCGAGCTCGCGGCCCACACCGACTATGTGGGCTCAGCGGCTTACAACAAAGGCTTGTCGCAGCGGCGTGCCGAGTCGGTCATCAAGTATCTCATCGCCCATGGCATCGCGGCCGACCGCCTCACGCCGGTAGGCTATGGCAAGGAGCGGCCGCGAAAGGTAAACAAGAAACTCGCTGCCCGCCTGCCGTGGCTCAAAGAAGGTGACGTGCTGACCGAGGCGTTCATCAAGGCGCTGAAAGACAAGAAGCAGCAGGAGATCTGCAATCAGCTCAACCGCCGAACCGAGTTCAGCGTGCTCCGTACGACCTACGGTCTCTTCGACAAGAACGGAAAGCTGAAGCAACTGCCCAAGCCGAAGAAGCCGGCAACCGGCGACAGTAACGACGACAATTATATCATCGTGGAATGACCCATCGTGGAATGCAGAATTGTGGAATGACGCATTGTAGAATGACGCATTTTTAGTGTTTTGTCTGATGCTTATTCCATCGTAAAGGTCTCCGTCTGCACATCCCTACAGTTGGGGCCTACCATTACCTGGAAGTCGCCAGGCTCACATACCCATTTGAGGTTGCTGTTGTAGAACTTCAGCTTCTCGGCGTTAATAGTGAAGGTCACCGTCTTCGTCTCACCAGCCTTAAGACTGACGCGCTGGAAATCCTTCAGCTCCTTCACAGTTCGGGAGACAGAGGCAACAAGGTCGCGAATATACAACTGTACCACTTCGTCGGCATCCATTGAACCGCTGTTAGTAACGTCCACACTGACCTTTATCTCTCCATCCTCACTCATCGTGTTGTGATCGAGACGCATCTTTCCATAAGAGAATGTGGTATAGCTCAAGCCATAGCCAAAGGGATAGAGAGGAGAATTGAGCACATCGATATAGCAACTTGTAAATTTCTGATACGTCTTATCGTCCGGCCAAGGACGTCCAGTATTCATGTGATTATAGTAAATGGGACATTGTCCCACACTACGAGGAAAGGAAGTCGTTAGCTTAGCACTCGGACTCACATCACCGAAAAGAATGTCTGCAATAGCATGTCCTGCCTGGTCGCCTAATGCCCATGTGCATAAAATAGCCGGTAAGTGCGTGTTTTCCCACTCCAAAGCCAATGGTCTTCCTGTGGAGAGCAGTAACACAATTGGCTTGCCTGTATTATATAGCGCTTCCAACAACTGGCGTTGGGGTTGAGGAATAGTAATATCGGAACGGGATGCTCCTTCTCCATTCATCGTACTCGATTCACCCAAGGCAGCGACAACCACATCAGCATTCCTGGCAGTATTGACAGCCTCGTCAATCATCTCTTGTAAAGGGCGTTGATGTACAGCCTCCGGTTTATAGTTTGGAATAAGGAACCCTAAGATGTTAGTGCGTAGCTTTTGTTCTAAAACAGAGTCTTCCACAAGCCAGCTGCCTTCGCAATATGTCACCGATCCTTTAGGAGACAGCGCCTCTTTGATGCCTTGCAGAATCGTCACCGTCTCATTCTGATGCGATGACACTGACCATGTTCCTTGCATATCGTCCCCTCTATTGCCAAGGGGACCGATAAGTGCTATTTTTGCATTCTTGCTTAGAGGCAGCAAATGGTCTTCATTTTTCAGTAACACCTGACACTCCTGAGCTGCTTTCTGGGCAAAGGCTCTTGTTTCTTTTGTATATACACACTTGGCCTTCTGTGTAGGATCCAGGAAACGATAGGGATTATCAAAGAGCCCTAATTTGTATTTAGCTTCCAAGATTCTTCTGCAAGCCTGGTCTATCTCTTGCATGGTCACACGCCCTTCAGCCAGAGACTTCTTCAGTGTCCCCACAAACCCATTGCTATTCATATCCATATCCACACCGGCTTTCAAAGCAAGCGCTGAAGCCTGCTGCAAATCGCCCAACCCGTGATTCTGAATTTCCTGGATTGCCGTAGCATCAGTCACGACAAACCCCTTGAATCCCCATGAAGACCGCAGCAGGTCGTGAAGCAGATAGCGGTTACAGGTTGCCGGTATTCCTTCAAACTCATTCAATGCTGTCATAAAACTACTTGCGCCAGCCTTTATGGCCTCCTGATAGGGCCGCATATAACCGTTCATCATATCCAGTCGGCTCATACTTACCGTGTTATAGTCCCGGCCAGCCTCAGCTCCGCCATAAAGAGCGAAATGCTTCACACAGGTCATCACTCCTTCACCTTCATAGCCTTTAACATAAGCCTTGGCTATCTCCCCACCTAAATACGGATCTTCGCCGGCACCTTCCGCAATACGCCCCCAGCGGGCATCACGACAGATGTCCACCATGGGTGAAAACACCCAGCTCACGCCTAAAGCCTTAGCCTCCTTTGCGGCTATCCGTGCACTCTGCTCTATCATCGGCAGATCCCAAGAGGTCGATAATGCCAACGGAATGGGGAAGGTTGTCTCAAATCCGTGAATGACGTCCATTCCAAAGAAATAAGGGATATGCGTTTTACCTTTTTCTACAGCCATCTTTTGCAGACGCGTCATCTCAGCCACATCCTTGAATCCATAGAAAGCCCCTATCTCTCCATTTCTTACCATACTCAGATTCTCCTCTTTGCTGTTCTGCTTCATTGCAGAGCGGAATCCCCAGGAAGAAACAAGGTTCAGCTGACCTATCTTTTCACCCAATGTCATCTTTGCCATCAGCTGATCGATAAAGGTGCTCATATCCACACCATAACAGGTAGAGACACATCCAAAAACAGCGACTGCCATTAATATAAATACTTTCTTTCTCATATTATTTACCTTTGACAAAATATGTTGGTGTCATGCCAAACTGAGCTTTAAAGTTGCGGGAAAACACTGTCAGGCTGCTGAATCCCGTCATGTCTGAGACTTCTGAGATGTTATATTTTCCACTCTTTAGCAATTGAGCCGCCCTGTTCAACTTGAATTTTTTGAAGAACACGTTTGGCTTATCACCCGTAAGAGCCTTTATTTTATAATATAATTTAGTGCGAGAAATTAACAGTTCATTGGTCATGGCATTGATATTCAGGTCCGGGTTTGACAGCTCCCGCTCCATCAATGCATAGAGCTCATCCATGAACTTCTTGTCCTGCTCATTGAGCGCATTTTCTTCAATATCGTCTGTCTTGGTGGCTCCAGAGACGATGCGCTGAACCTTCTTTCGGTTATCCAGCTGCGAGCGTATCAGCGCCATTAAATAGTCAGGGTCGAATGGTTTAGTGATGTAGGCATCGGCTCCTGTCTGCAGACCTGTTATCTGATCGTCTTTGGTCGTCTTGGCAGTGACCAGAACAACCGGGATATGGCAAGTTGTAGAATCACCTTTTATTTCCCGACATAATTGGTATCCGTCTTTCCCAGGCATTGCCACATCGCTAAGCACAATATCCGGCATTTCCGTTCTTATCTTATCAATGGCGGTATCAGCCCCGTAGGCATACACGATGTCATATAGAGGTGAAAGGAGGATCTTGAGATAATTGATGATTCCCGGGTCATCGTCTACCAGCATAACCTTTTCATCAAATTCCGCTTGCTTTCTCGTCTCCTCCTTGGGCTCCTCTATCGGATAGACTTCTACTTGCTCGCTGTCTGATTCCAGAGCGTGTTCCTCTTCACTGTAAACATCTTTCGAAGGTATAGTGACCGTGAATTTTACGCCTCCCTCCTTTAAGTTTTCACAATGTATCTCACCATGATGCAGCTTGAGGAGCCTGCGGCAATAATACAGTCCGATACCCGTGCCATAGTTGTGATGGTTCGCCACCTGGTAATATCGCTCAAAAATACGTTCGAGCTCATTTTCCGGTATCTGAATGCCATTGTCGCTGACGTATATAGTTATGTGCTCTTTGTCTGCATCAAAGCCACATGCTATTTCCCCTCCTTTCGGGGTGAACTTGAGGGCATTGGAGAACAGGTTTGTCAGCACCTTATCTATATTGTCGGGATCGATAGGAACAAAGAATTGATCTTCGATGCCATATTCTTCGAGTGTGATATTTTTTTCCCGAATATTAGTTTGAAACATCTCAATGGTCTGCCTGATGACATGAATAATGTCGCAATTTCTCACTTGAAGTTTGAGAGCATCATTTTCAAGCCGGTTAAAGTCCATCAGTTGATTAACCAACTTCAGCATCCTCTGCGCATTCCACTTGATCGTACCCGCTAATTGCTGCTGCTTGCTGCCAAGGGTGTTGTCTTCATACAATAGCGTGGCAGGACCAGAGATCATGGTCAAAGGTGTACGGAACTCATGTGAAATATTGGCAAAGAAGCTCATATTCATCTTATTGACAGCCTGCTCCTGCTCTTTCTCTTGTTCCAGCTGTTTAGCAACCCTCTGCTCATTGATAATACGAATCCGTCCCTGAAGAAACACATAAACGACCGTTACCAGAATACACAGATAGATGGTCCATGCCCACCAACTATTCCATGGCGCAGACGCAACCCTGATGTCAATAGCACTCTCTTCATCCGGAGTGAAGCTGTTATCTTTCAGGAGTTTCACTCTTAAGCGATATTTCCCGGCCGGAAGGTTAGAGAAGTAGGCCGCATTCATACCTTGGATATGCACCCAATCCTTATCGTATCCTTCCAGCTTATATGTATACTGGGCTTTCCCCATAGAATTATAATCCAAAGCTGCAAAAGATACTGAAAAGCTGTTCTGGTCGTACGACAGTTCTATTTCCGGATGCTCCGACAATTTCTTGCTGATGCATCCTGTGCCAGCCTTCACTCTATGGTTTCCTAAAGTAAGATCCTCAAAGACAATAGGAAAAACTTGTTTAGCAGCATTGAATCTTGGATTAAAAACTGTAATGCCGCGAGTACCTCCAAACGCGAGTTCTCCAGAGCCAAACCTTACAGCTGAATGGCTGTTAAATTGATTACCGGCAAGTCCGTCAGCCATAAAGAAGCTGGCCACCTTATGGTCTTTAGGGGAATATCTGTTCAATCCGTTCGTCGTCGAAATCCAGATATATCCGTCTTTGTCTTCTAAGATGGCACTGACTTCTTCACATGACAGGTTGGCCACATGCTCCACATTTCCACTTTTTGGATGATAGATGAACGCCCCCTGATTCCACGTTCCTATCCACACTTGCCCTTTATGGTCTCTTGCGAGGCACAATGTCAGATATGATGAATTTGCCAGATTGCCAATATCTATTACCTTGACCTTATGTGTTTTGGTATTAAAAAGTATGGGTTTGTGAAGGACCAAGCCACACACTATATGATCATCGTCTAATGGGCATAAGGAGAATACGGCCGTCATCGATTTGACACCTAACTTTATAGGGTGGAATTCGGCCTCGCCTTCTCTCTTATAGTAGATATTATCCGATACTGTTCCAACCCATAACGTATGGTGCTTATCTTCTGTAAGACAAGCCACACGGTTTTTTATTTCCTTATGTATCTTATTAGCCGCGAATGTATTACCCATAACATTCCCTTCATATAACACGTGGTTATATATTATCCACAGCTTATTGTCATTGCCAACCATGACCGAAGCCGACGGCACATCGGGCAACGGTTTCCTGAAAAGATTCCCCGTATTGATTTTGCTTAATCCAGAAGCATCATCGTATCTCATAAGCTCGTTCTTCGAAGTGGTCATCCACAACGTTCCATTGGGAGCCAGACTCATTGAGGCTATCGAGAAATTGCGAAGCTGGGATGTCATATAAGGATTACTGTCGAACCGCTGCCTATTCGTGTTTTTCACGACAAAGCCTTGGGTCGCAAACCCGATCCACAAGTTTCTGTTATGATCAATGAACATCTGTGTGATGTCCTGATCTGGCACCTGGAAAGGAAAGTCTTTCTCGCCTTCTCTTGTTAGGACTTTCGACTTATGGTTATATATAGCAAGCCCATGGTCAGTGTAAATATAGCTCGTATTCTCATCAATAGAATACATATTGGTAATAATACCCTCCAACGGCACCGGATAAGGGCCTGCCGAGGTTATTTTGCCAAGATGCGTATTGATAATCGTCACCATATTGTCTTGCGCCAACCATAGCTCACCATTCTTACAAAGATAGGCAAAATGAGGCCTGACGTGGGTACAAATAGTCTTTTCAAGTTCAAGCGTCTTCCCATTATAACACCTGACGTAGTCGTTGATAACACTCCATACACGTCCTTTCCTGTCAATAAAACAATGGTTCACAAACTGATGTCCCGGATCAAATTTATCGATGACCAGTTTAAGCTTGTCCGTAGAGGGATCATATTCATAGAGATGCTCTATCATGTTCACGAATATCCTCCCTTCAGCGTTTTCCCATATTTGGTGCACGATGTCATATTTCTGATCACTGCCCACCCTGTGAAACTCATCTTTATTCGTATAATAGCACAATCCATTGTCTGTTCCCACCCACAACCTGTTTTTTGAATCGACAAACAAGCAGAGGATGCCGTTAGAGGGAATACTGGCAGAATCGTTGACATTATGATAATATTGATGGAAGTTCTGCGAATTATACCGGTTAAGCCCTCTTGTTGTGCCTATCCAGATATAGCCCGTAGAGTCTTCCGCAAAAGCTGTCACATGCTGGTTGGAGAGCTCGTCACTGACCGCAGAAGAGTCTATATTGACAAACAGTTTCTCCTCCTTGTCGCGGCATGCCACAAGCAGGATAAAAGCTAAAAGACAAATTAGGCCTTTGATTAATCTCATGATATTTAGTTTTAGATTGCAAAAATACATTATTTTTTTATTAGATAAACCGCTGAGATTCATTATTATTCAAATAATACAAGATTTGAACATATCGTCTAAAAGAATACGCGTATAAGGACTATTGGAAGGAACCGTGGAAACTACTCAGCCCTGCTTTCGTCACATGTTCAAAGTCCAAAAGATAATTATTTAGAAGTCAGTAGACAAGCCGCAGAAATGATGCGTGTGAGATGCAGAGATAGCAGAGAGACCTTCAGCTTGTCGTGTGCAGCACCCTGCAATAGCCGGCGCATCCCAGATGTATAAAATCAATATTTTTTCTTGACAAAAAGTAAAAAGTCAAGACAATAGAAATTCGTGAAAGGGAATGCAAAAAGGGGGTGCTTAAGCTGAAAAAAGAAAAAATGATGGTTGAAGAATGAACCTATCTATGGTTATGTTGCCGACCTAACGGTTAAAGGTCAGTGACATAACCGTTAAAAGTCAGTGACATAACCGTTAAAGGTTGGGTACCTAACTGTAGTTAGGTCGGCGATTTGCAGGGGGGTGAGAAGGTCATTAAAAGCAGGAATTTATATAGTAAGCTGATTAACAGGCGTTTAACAACTTTCGTCATAAATGCGTTCTTTTCGGCCAAACATACTCTTGTTTGAAAAGAATCGATTCTCAGCAGGGGTTGCAAAGAAAAAATCATAACACTTTAGACATCTGTTGACGACCTCGCCCAACCGCATCGTCAATCAAGGCGGAACAACTGCTCTCCTTACAGATAAAAGTTCGATTTGAACAAATAGTGTAGTTTAACGTGACTTCTCACGGCAAGCGTTACTCCAAGACTTTCGTAAAAACGACTAATCGTCATGTCCGTGAGACCTCACTGGTTAAGTATACCGACTTTCCACCTTATCCCCGCCTAATTTACTCCTTGCGATTCCGAGTAGTTATAGGGCTTTGACGCTTT
>ONBC01000119.1 GCA_900315955.1 uncultured Prevotella sp. | reverse complement strand
TAAGTCTTGGAAGGCTTCTTGTGCTCGAAAAGATAGTATAGAATTGAATTTCGTATAGGAGGCGGCAAGCCGCCTAATGCTTTTTTAGAGGAAATTTACCCTTTTTCCCGCTCTTATGCAAATTATCGGAAACGAAAAAGAGGATGCACCCTTTTGAAGATGCATCCTCTTTATGTAAAATTCTCCTTGTTCTAAAAATCTCAGAACCTGTCCGCGGTTTACTTCACCTTCTCAACGATGGCCTTGAAAGCCTCCTCGTTGTTCATGGCGAGGTCAGCGAGCACCTTGCGGTTGATCTCGATACCGGCCTTGTGGAGTGCGCCCATGAGCTGAGAGTAGCTCATCTCATACTGGCGGGCAGCAGCGTTGATACGCTGGATCCACAGCGCGCGGAAGTTGCGCTTCTTCGTACGACGGTCGCGGTAAGCGTAGGTAAGACCCTTCTCGTAGGTGTTCTTGGCTACGGTCCACACGTTCTTACGGGCACCGTAGTAACCCTTGGTCTTCTTCAGCAGTCTTGTTCTCTTAGCTTTGGAAGCTACATGATTTACTGATCTTGGCATAATTTTTCTTCTTTAATTCGTTTGACTAAGTTGTTCTTTTAACACGCCTGTTAAGTTAACGGAGGTTCAGCAAGTCGCGCACCTGCTTGAGGTTCGTGCGGTCCACGAGCGTCTGGTGATCCAGATTACGCTTCACGCTTGATCTTACCTGTTCCGGTGAATGTGAATCTCTTCTTTGCGCCGGAGTTTGTCTTTACTTTTGGCATTTTTGTTATTGTTTATTTGTTATTAATAAAAGGTGGCAACGCATATACCAGGCGGGGCCACACAGTGATATCGTTAGGATGGGTGGCAGGGGCTTAGTCGTCAGCGCTGAGCTTGAGCAGGGCCTCTGCACCCTTGGCGTTTCCGAGCAGGCCTTTCTTCTTGGCCTCTTCTTCAGCCTGAAGCTTCTTCTGCTCTTTCTCGATGGCTTCCTTGGCAAGGCGGTCACGCTTCTGCTGACTCTGCTTAGCCACGCCCGCCTTCTTAGGAGCGAGGAAGAGGAACATCTTCTTACCCTCGAGCTTCGGCATCTGTTCTACCTTCGCCACTTCCTCTAAGTCGTTGGCGAACCGGAGTAGAAGCACCTCGCCCTGATCCTTGAAGAGGATGCTGCGGCCGCGGAAGAAGACGTAAGCACGCACCTTGTTGCCCTCCTCGAGGAACTCACGGGCATGCTTGAGCTTGAACTGGTAGTCGTGGTCGTCGGTCTGAGGTCCGAACCGGATCTCTTTCACCTCTACCTTGACCTGCTTCTGCTTCATCTCTTTCTGGCGCTTCTTCTGCTGATAGAGGAACTTGCTATAGTCGATGATACGGCAGACTGGTGGCTGTGCATTTGGTGAAATCTCGACCAAGTCGAGCTCTTGCTGACGGGCCAGGTCCAACGCTTTGCGCGTAGGCATCACCTCGGAGCCGCCGTCACTTACCACACGTACTTCCCGCACATGGATCTGTCCATTGATACGGTACTGGTCTTTCAAATTGTCTTTCTTCATCCAACTATTTTAAAGTTCATATTTTGCGTCAGGGTACAATGTCTCCCAAACAGCGTGCAAAGTTACGCATTTTTAGTCAATTAGCAAATGTTTTACCCACTTTTTCTTTTCCGCTTGTGATTTTTTTGCAGCGTCTCTGCACTGACATCTCCACCGCAAAGATATAAATAGAGAGACCTGTTGCCATCGTGCCACGTCCGTGTCACGATCTTGCCTCGTCCGTGTCAGCATTAAACAGAGATGACGCTTGCTCTCGCTATAATGAATAAAGGTGGATGTTTGTTTGTTTATGTCAAAGGAAAAGTCTAATTTTGCATGCATATTTTATGGCAGACGATTCATCATACTCTATCTTCGTGGCCGACAAGCCTGTCGCTGTGTCGCACGACTACACCGGCTTCAGCAAGCTGGCCGACGGCGCTTACTGCACCCTCTGGCGGGGCCTGCAAGGACGGTCAGTGGGTCGTGGTAAAGGCGCTGCAGCCACCCTACCGTGGTTGCGCGCAATATGAGATGTCGCTGCGGAAAGAGTATGACATCCTCTCGATGTTCGACAGTCCTTATGTCGTCAAAGTATACAGTTACGGTGATGTCGCGGGCTATGGCTCCTGCATTGTCATGGAATGGATCGATGGCGTGACCCTCAAGGAGTAGCTCCATGGTGCCGGCCCGCAGCCCCGTCGTGCCGACCGTGAGCGGGTGGCACTGGAGATCGTCAAGGCTGTGGCTTATGTCCACTCGCTGCAGGCGGTGCACCGCGACCTCAAACCCTCGAACATCATGATAACGCGCAACGGCTCTCAGGTGAAGCTCATCAACTTCGGACTCTCCGATACCGACAGTTTCGTCATCCTCAAACAGCCGGCAGGCACCAAGGGCTATGTGTCGCCAGAACAGTCACGAGGCTCGGTCACCGATGAGCGCAACGACATCTACAGCCTTGGCATCATCCTGCAAGACATGCAGTTAGGCTGGCTGTGGCATGGTGTGGTGAGGAAGGCTGTCAAGCCTATTGACGAACGCATCCGTAGGGTGACGGAGATCCCGGGGATGCTGCGCCGGCACCAGAGGAGGGTGAGAATGTTGGCTCTGGTGTTGGTGTCTATCATGCTCACTGGTATCTGTTTCGTGGTTTACAACAAGGCCGTGACACCCCGTCCGCAATTTGAGGTGGTAGCGCGCTTCCAGTATTCCAATATGATCTTTGAGTCGTGGGGTGGGGGACTGGCAACCATGAGGACAGCCAACCACAGCGAGACCACGGTGGAGGTGCCCGCCACGGTTGCCTACAATGGCTTTAAGTACAAGGTGGACGAAGTGACCTTCCATGCTTTCCAAGGCGATGCCCGGCTGCAGGCGGTCATCATGCCCGGTGGCATCCATGTCATGAAAGCGGCGTTCTGCGACTGTCCCCACCTGACGGATATTTATATCAAAGACATCCCTCCCTTGATCGGCAATGCGCAGTGGCCTACTGAGATTGATAATATTTTCGACCCTGCCCATTTCTCCACGGTCCGCATCCATGTGCCCAAGACTTGCCGCGCCGCTTATGCCGCCTCGCCCTGGAACCAGTTCAAGAGGTATGTGTACTTTTGAGAAGCCCTTCCCTGCGGCTTGGCGAGAGACTTCCCTGCACGGACACGTCCCAACTTCGTCACTTTTATATTGAGACCCAATACAGCCCTTGATTATCAGACTTTTCACGCAGAGCTTATTGAGCCGCAGAGATGATACGTGTGAGAGGCTGAGATCGCTGAGAGGTCTTCGGCCTTATGAGGAGAGAGCAGAGAGGCCTTCGGCCTGTGTGGAGAGTAAATGAAGCGTACGAGGAGATAATGCGAGGACAGTGTTGGTTCATCTCCGTGAACTTCTCCCAAGACCGAAGGTCTCTCTGCGTGCTCTAATTCTCAGAAGCAATAACTCCGCGGCCCGATTATCTCTGCGGCTCCACGAGAAAATATAGGCCGCTGTGAGAATCGACTTGCATCATAGCAAGGGTTTCATGGGGCTGGGGCAGAATAGACTGCCGAACTGATTAAATTTGGGTGACGCATTGACGAAGTCAGGGGTCTTATGGATCGTGCTTTATGCCAGCCAGGGCGCTATGATCTTCCCGTTAGCAGTTCAAAACCCTTCGGAGTACAGTGATAGAAAATATTTCAAAAAGTGTCTTTTGGCTTTAGAAGACGCTTGTTGACTCTCTGAGAGCGTATTAGTCAGTCTATTGATATAAATCAATATTATCTATCCAGAGAGAGGGAAATGTCGGTTTATTCTTGATTGTTTGGTAAGTTTAATATATTTTTGCAGGCGAATTAGTAATACAAATGAGAAGAATTCGATGCTGTTTCGTTTGGAATACTAAGAATGACGACAAAATAAATTTCAAATTGACACAGCTTCCTGACCTTGACAGACTGACAACTTATTGTGAGGGAGATTAAAAGATATTAGACGTTACTTTTAGGTTAATAAGACAGCTAAAGTTTCCCACTTGCAAATAGCTTGCCCTTAAAGTCTTAAAAATCAAGAGAAAAGAGAAGGAATGCCCAAAAGTTTTTGTATCTTTGTAGTGCAAA
>ONBC01000029.1 GCA_900315955.1 uncultured Prevotella sp. | reverse complement strand
CATACCTGAATTGTTTAACAAACCTATTATTAACGTCCCAAAGGATGATGGTCAACTCGATTTATTTCGAGATCTAAAATCTTAACGGGACAGTAGTGATATTCGGTCATAGCCGTTTTCATCTGAGTTGTGCTCTCTGAAGGAAGATGGAATATGTCAGCCGTAGCATCGTGGGACTAACGCTTGCAACAATAAAGCAGGGATATACACAATAGGGCGGGGATAAACCCCGCACTACGATGGAAATGGTTCTGTCAGGATAGACCGCTAAATTCAAACGTACAGGAGGATTTTTTGTTAAACCATGCTACTAATTGGAATAGATTCCGTAATTTTGTGCTTGAAACAAAACCAATCAATTCCTAACAGTAATTTAATTAAGACAATAATGCGAACCATCAACAAGAAGACTGCCTTGTGCCTGCTCTTAGGACTGGCATCCCTGCACATGCAGGCCGGAAACAACGAGAAACCATTCGTCATACCTGAGCTCAAGACCTGGACGGGCAACAACGGCACCTTTACGCTCCCAACAAACATTACTGTCTACGATGCCACACCGAAAGGCAGATGCGGGCGGGTGGCGCGACAGCTGCTGACCGACATGGACAAGATGTTCGGCAGCAAGGGCAGCCTGGTCACGAACAGAAAGGCCAAGCCTGTCATCACACTGAACCTAAAGGCTGACAAGAAATTAGGGGATGAGGGTTACCAGCTGTCAATCACGAAAGACGGTATCACCCTTTCCGCACCTACCGAGAAAGGTCTTTACTGGGGCACGCGCAGCATCCTGCAGGTCCTTGACCACAGCGGCGGCAAGGCGGCCCCCTGCGGTGTGACACGCGACTGGCCCGACTATGGGGTTCGCGGAGCCATGCTCGATGCCGGCCGCAAGTATCTGCCGATGAGCATGCTGCGCGACTATGTACATATCCTGGCTTACTATAAGATGAATATGTTGCAGGTGCACCTCAACGACAACGGATTTCCGCTCTACTTCGGTGACAACTGGGACAAGACGCAGGCTGCCTTCCGCTTGGAGAGCGACCTCTTCCCGGGACTGACCGCACGCGACGGCCACTACACCAAGCAGGAGTTCACCGCCCTGCAGCTGCTCGGTGACAGCTTAGGCGTCGACATCGTGCCAGAGATCGACGTACCGGCCCATTCGCTGGCCTTCAGCCACTATCGCCCCTCACTCGGCTCGAAGCAGTATGGCGCTGACCATTTAGACTTAGGCAACCCAGAGGTCTATCCCTTCCTCGACAGTCTGTTCACGGAATATTTGAGCGGACCAAGCCCGGTCTTCCGCGGCAAGTACGTACATATCGGCACCGACGAGTACTCCAACCGCACCCAGGAGCTGGTGGAGCAGTTCCGGGCTTTCACCGACCATTACATCCGGTTGGTGGAGAAATATGACAAGACAGCCGTCATCTGGGGCTCGCAGACCCACGCCAGGGGCAAGACCCCCATCAAGGTGAAAGGCGTTTTGATGGATTGCTGGTCCAACGACTATTCCCGCCCCGACTCCATGATATCCCTTGGCTATGATGTCGTGTCCATCCCCGACGGACAGGTGTACATCGTCCCTAAGGCCGGCTATTATTACGACTACCTCAATACCAAGTGGCTGTACGAGCACTGGACCCCCGCCTACATCAACGGCAAGCAGTTTCCCGAGCGTCATCCTCAGATCAAGGGCGGCATGTTCGCCGTGTGGAACGACGTGGTGGGCAACGGCATCTCCACGCGCGACATCCATTATCGCAGCATGCCGGCCATCCGCACGCTGGCCACGAAAATGTGGACCGGAAGCAAGCCGTCGCTGACGTGGGACGAGTACCAGGGCAAGGAGCTGTCGGTGCGTGAGGCTCCCGGCATCAACTACGCCGGCTATTATCCCAAAGGCACGGTGCTGCAGATGCGTGAGGTACGGCCCGGCGAGACCACGGACATCGACCAGATAGGCTGGAACTACAGGGTGAGCTTCGACATTGAGGCCAGACCGGAAAAGACGGGCACCACACTCTTCTCCTTCGACGACGCTACCTTCTGGCTCTCCGACCCCGTGGCGGGACGCTTAGGATTCAGCCGCGACGGGTACCTCTACCAGTTCAACTACAGCTTCAACCCGGGCGAGAAAGCCCACGTAGCGATCCGTGGTGACAAAGAGATGACCCGGCTCGAGGTCAACGGCCGCGTCGTGGAGACACTCGACGTAAAGAAGATTCCTTTCAAGCGCCCAATGTACTATATCAGCACCTTCGTGTTCCCCCTGAAGAACGCTGGCGACAGCTTCAACAGCAAGATAACGAACCTGAAGGCAGAGGCCTTGTAAGAAGCACTCCACGAAGTGCGAACAATATCGATTGCATAGATTACCGTATGATAGACATTAGCAAATTATTACTGACAACGGTTCTTACAGGATCTGTCACCGCAACTTCTGCACAAGTATTCATCAAGAACTTACCAAACGGCGACCCTTATCCTGGCTATTACAGGAGCACGAATGTGGACCCAAAGCAAGCCGTCCGCAAATCTCCTGCCCGCGCCAGGCGTACGGCCACCAGCTTGCCTGACCACTGGGACAACAGCAAGCAAAGCTACTTCCCGCCCATCTTCTCTCAGGAAAGCTATGGGTCGTGTGGTGTCTCGTCTCACGTTGGTTACATGATGACTTCGGAGATGAACGCGTACAACAACACCAATGCTTCCTTGCCCGAGAACCAGCTGACACCGATGTTCGAGTACCCCTTCACCTACCATGGACCGGGCAAGGACGAGATGGCTCTCTATGTAGGCTTCCCTACGGCCGACATCTATGGCGGGCGCTACGAAAGTTCCATCTACGGCGGGTCGGAGTTCGACAAAGGCGACTGGGGATGGGTGCAGGGCTATGCCACCTTTTATAATGCGATGAAGCACCGTATCTCCAAGGCGGTAAGTTTCCCGCAAAGCGTGGAGACGGCGGAAGGACAGGAGGCTCTGAAGCACTATCTCTACAACCACAACGATGATCCTGCCTACGGGAACCGCGGTGGCATCGTGTGTATAGGCGTGGGTATCGCCAGTGCAAAGACCGGTGAAATTCCCTCCTCGACCACCAATGACCGCAATGGCTTCACCGGCAAGAAATACATGGTGCACTGGAACCTGGACGGGAGTGACCATGCCATGACCATCGTCGGATATGACGACCGCGTGCAGTTCGACTTGGACGGCAACGGCACGGTGGGCGAGGCTAACAACAGCCTCGGCCAGAACGAGAACGGCGCATGGATTATCGCCAACACGTGGGGCAACTGGGCCAACCAGGGATTTGTCTATTGCCCTTACGCCATGGGCGGCGGTGTCTCCCAGGCTGTGACAACCTCCACGGGTGTCACGGCGTACAAGCCCCAAGGATACTGGACACCTTATATGTATATCTACCGTGGCGGCTACACGCCCAAGCGCACGATGAAAGTGACGATGCAGTACGACCACCGCTCAGAGATAAGCGTCCTGGCAGGGATCTCGAGCGACACAACGGCCACGGTGCCCGAGAAGACCTTTCAGTTCTCCTATATCAACTATACAGGCGACGGCACCAACACCGATCCTGCCACGCCCCTGTTGGGCAAATGGGCTGACGGCACAGTACATAATGAGCCAATGGAGTTTGGCGTAGACCTTACCGACCTCACAGACGAGTTTGACTGCCGCAAGCCGCTTAAATATTTCCTTGTCGTCAACAGCAAGAGCACAGCCCAGGGAACGGGCAAGATCTTGTCGGCCAGCGTGATTGACTATGAGTTTGATCCCGAAGGCATCGAGACGGTCTTTGCCAATCATAATGTCAGCATTCAGAATGCGGGAAAGCAGACCTTAATGAGCCAGGTGGTGAACGGCGAGCCGCTCAACGAGCCGCTCAATGCCGAGCTAAGCAGCACTGCGCTGACATGGCAGCCTCCGCATGGCTGCGCGCTGACCCCCGCGAAATACTACGTCTATAAGAATGGCGAGAAGGTGGACGAGACCACCGGCACAAGCTACACGGCATCAGACTTGACGGGCGTGTGGACGGTGCGTGCGGTATATGCGCTCGGCGGCAAGGAATACTTGTCGGCAGCCAGCAACGAGGCCAGCAACGGCAACAGCATGCCGGTCGATGAAGCCTACGACAGCAAGGTCATCAGGCTCAGCAACGGCTCGTTCTGGGTACCCGACGTGGTGGCCTCGGAGCATAAGGCCTATACCGTAGAGTTTTGGTTCAAGCCTTCCCATCTCTACAACTGGGGCGATTTCCTCTTCTATAACCTGTGGGACAAGTATCGTGTGCATACCAATGCGGACGGTTCTATCTCAGCCGGTTGGAGCAATGACAGCTATAACCGCATCAACACGGCCGCCAATGTCCTGCATAACGGCACGTGGGCTCACATCGCCATCGTCATTGACGGCAATAAGCAAACCATCTATGTGAATGGCGATAAGAAGGTCGAGGGCACCTCGCCTGATCACTCCGGCTTCCCCGCTTTCTGGAACGGCCGTCTGTATTTCGGTAATGGAGAGACGCTGAACGGCGACATGGACGAGCTGCGCCTGTGGAGCTGTGCCCGCACCGCACAAGAGATCAAGGACAACTATAAGGTGCCTGTCGCAAGTCCCAAGCGCATTTCCTCATTGGCGGCTTACTTTAAGATGGATACGTACACTAGGGAAGGAAAGACCTTTATCAGGGATGTTGCCAACGGCCACGATGCCGTGGTGGGAGCCAACGTGACAGGCGCTACGTTAGATCCGGGCGAGCAGACGCTTGAAAAGGGCACCGGTCTGCCATCACCCACCATTGTGGCTCCTAAGAGCGTCGTTGCCGGACAGCCCGTCACGATGAAAGCAAAGACCTCACTCAATGCCACCGATTATAGCTGGACAGCCGCAGACGGCACGCCCTCCCAGGCACATATTGCCAACCCATCGTTTATTTTCAACATGGCGGGCAGCCATAAGGTGACGTTGACGGTAACGGACATCAGCGGTGCCACTTCCACGGCCGAGACGACCTTAGAAGTGGTCAAACTGACCCCGACGGCCGACTTCAGCATCTCTGCGGCTGATGTAGAGGCTCGCGGACGCATCAGCTTCCTCTCGCTCAACAAAGCTCCGGGCTGCTCCTATCATTGGAACATGCCGGGGGCCGACCAGACCGAGTCTGTCCTGGTGAACGCCAGCGCAAGCTATAAGGAGACAGGGAGGAAGACGGTGACGCTGACCGTGACAGCCCCTGACGGAAAGACCTACTCGACCTCGAAGAGCTTCGACGTGAAGCTCACAACCCCCATCGCCAGCGTTAAGATTACGCCGGACGTAGTGAAGGAAGGCGACCCTGCTATCTATAACCTGACGGGCCGCCGCATTGAGCATATCACCCGTCCGGGCATCTATATCAGTGGTGGTAAGAAAGTAATAGTAAAATAAAAGGAGGTGTATCATGATACACTCCCTTTTACTTTTTATTGATTCGCACCGTGCGCGTCATCATCGCCGCCGCGAGGTGTCGATACGTCCGAAAGTCTTGATGCTGGTGTACTTGCGCCAGAGATTCAGGCTTCGGTGAGTGGGCACTCCGAGGCGGCGAATGTAGTCGGCCGCGCCTTCTATCATGCGCTTGGCGCACTGTCCGTCAAGATGCGGGTCATAGTTCTCGGCCACCCAGAGCATGTCCTTGCGCAGCTGCTCATCGTGATGCACCTCGTCGAAGGCGGCGCAAAGGTCGGCAGCATCGGTGATGTTTTTCCAATAGATGTCCTTTGAGATGGCGTTGAGCGTGATGACCGGCTTGCGAAGCAACAGAAACTCGTAGATCGTCGAGGAGGTGTCACTGATAAGCACGTCGGACATCAGCATCCATTTAGTGACCCCAAAGTCACTGACAAACAAGATGTTGTCGTGCTCCTCAGCCAATTGCCGGTATTCGTCCACCCACTCCTGTCGCGTCAGCGGATGCAGCTTGATGAGCAGCAAGATGTCTCTCTGCTCCGTAAGGCGCACGAGAGCCTGCTTGATGGTCGGCAGCGACGTGAGCTTGGGCGAGAAGGTAGGGGCATAGATGACAATCTCTTTCTTGCCATACTTCCGCAACAGCTCCTGTCGCTCGGCCTCGAAATCGTTCTTGTGGCGGAAGATCCAGTCCTGGCGTGTCCAACCCGTCTCCAACACCTCAAAGTCGCCATACTTCTTGCTAAGCCGTTTGAAGTGCTCCGTGAAGTAAGGTCCCTGCGTGAAATAAGCGTCGAAATAGCGGCGGATCACCCAATGGTCCTTCTTCTCAGCGGCATAGCCGTGGAAGATCTCGATCTTCACGCCCGGCAGATAGTAAGGCACAATGTTGCCGGGCACATAGACAGCTTCCGGCGAGAAGTCGAAGCATTCTTGCATGCTGTTGGTCCACGCCACTTTTTCGCGCAACGGGAAGTCGGGGATCTTCCGCTTGTCCACGAACCACAGCACCTCATGGCCTCCCTCTCTGTCAGCTTCTTCCTGCAAAGGAAAGAGTATATCTACCGCATATTTGTTTTCACAGAATAACAATATCTTCATAGCTATCTCATTTTTACCACAAAGGTAGGAAGAAAAAGTTGCAATAGCTCCCTCTCTGTAAGAAAAAAGCGGTAACTTTGCAGAAAAAGAGTAATACAATGCTTAATTTCACTGTTGGACCTGTCATGGCAAGCGACACCGTGCGGGTCATTGGCGCTGAACAAGTGCCATATTTCCGCACCCCGGAGTTTTCAGAAAAGATGTTAGAGAACGAGCGGCTCGTATTGTCCTTCGCCCATGCTCCGAAAGACTCGCGGGTGGTCTTCATCACCGGGTCGGGTACGGCCTCCATGGAAGCGACGGTCATGAACGTTCTCACGCCGAAGGACAAGGCTCTCGTCATCAACGGCGGCAGCTTCGGGCACCGGTTCGTGCAACTGTGCGAGATTCACGACATTCCTCACGACGAGATCAACCCGGTGCCTGGCCACGACATCACGGACGAGGACTTGGCGCGCTTCGACAACAAAGGCTACACCGCCCTGCTGGTAAACGTGGACGAGACATCCACTGGCGTGCTCTATGACATCCGGCGCATCAGCCGCTTCTGCAAACGCAACGGGATGCTGCTCATCGTAGATTCCATCAGCTCCTTCCTCTGTGATCCCTTTGACATGGAGGCCTTGGGAGCAGACGTGATGATTACCGGCTCGCAGAAGGCACTGGCCTGTCCGCCGGGCATCTCCCTCATCGTGCTCTCGCCGCGCGCCATCAGTCGCGTGATGGACAATAAAGTGAAGAGCATGTACTTCGACCTGCAAGACGCTTTGAAAAACGGTGAGCGCGGACAGACACCGTTCACGCCCGCCGTGGGCATCCTGCTGCAGATCAACCAGCGGCTCAAGGAGATAGAGGCCAAGGGTGGCGTTGACGCGGAGATCAAGGAGCGGCAGATGATAGCCTCCGACTTCCGCCGCCGCATCAAGGATCTGCCTTTAGAGATCTTCTCCCACTCCCTGTCCAATGCCGTGACACCCCTGCACCCAGTGCACGCAAAGGCTTACGATGTGTTCACCATCCTCAAAGACGAATATCAGATTTGGATCTGCCCCAACGGCGGCGACCTGCGCGACCGCGTGTTCAGAGTAGGACACTTAGGTGCGCTCACGCTGCAAGACAACGAGACCCTCTGCCATGCCCTGCACGACCTTGTGAGGCGCAACCTGCTGTAACACAGACAACAACCTTATAGCACACATCTACTGATATGACACGCGTAATAACATACGGCACCTACGACCTAATACACGAGGGACACATCCGGCTGCTCAAGCGGGCCAAGGCTTTGGGCGACTTCCTCATCGTCGGTGTGACAAGCGACACTTTCGACCGGCAGCGGGGCAAGATCAACGTGCAGCAAAGCCTCTTGGAACGAATACAGGGGGTGAAAGCCACAGGGCTGGCCGACTTGATTATCGTGGAGGAATACGAGGGACAGAAGATTGACGACATCAAGCGCCTCAACGTTGATATCTTCACCGTCGGATCCGACTGGGAAGGTCACTTCGACTATCTCAAAGAATACTGTAAGGTCGTCTATCTCGACCGTACGGAAGGCATCTCCAGTTCTGACATAAGGGCGGAGAGGCATGAGCTGCGCCTTGGCCTCATTGGAGAATCGACCATCCTCAACAAGATCGTCAAAGAGAGCCGCTATGTCAACGGCATGTCCATCAGTGGCATATACAGTCGCAGAGACGACTTCCGGTTAGAAGACGCTACCGTCAGATGCTACGACAGTCTCGACGCGCTGACAGACCACAGTGATGCTCTCTACATTATCTCCAGCCCCCGCCATCACTTTGCCGATGTCAGGCAAGTGCTGCTCAAAGGCAAGCACGTGCTCTGCGAATCGCCCATAGCCATCAGCCTCAAAGAGATGGAGAGTCTCAAAGAGCTGGCCGCCCGGCAGCAGTGCGTACTTATGGACTCTATCAAGACCGCCTACAGTCTGGCCTATTCGAGGCTCTGTCTGTTGGCCAAGTCGGAGATCATCGGCGACATTGTCTCCGTGGATGCGGTCTCTACCAGCTTGAACGACCAGGACTATAAGCTCGACAATCATCTGTCGGGGTCGTGGAACAGCATCTGCGCCTGGGGGCCGACGGCTCTTCTGCCGGTGTTCCAACTCTTAGGCACCAACTACCGGGAGAAAGACATCGTCACGCACCTGCTTCCTGACACCCATCACTACGACACCTTCTCCAAGATATCCTTCGTCTATCCGCATGCCGTGGCCTCCGTCAAGGTGGGCAGAGGTGCCAAGAGCGAAGGCGAGCTCGTCATATCGGGTACCAAAGGATATATCTATGTACCGGCTCCCTGGTGGAAGACCGATTATTTCGAGGTGAGATACGAGAATGCCTCAGACAATACCCGCCACTTCTATCCGCTCGAGGGTGAAGGATTGCGGTTCGAATTGCTCATGTTCCTCAAGTCCGTCTACAGCAAGAAGTCTTATTCCTACGTAACGACCGACATCTCCACGGCCATCGTCAAAGTCATCGACGACTTCTATCAGGGCCGGGATGTAGTGCTCATCTGATTTTTATTGCCTGAAAAGCTATTTGTTCTGATGATGCTCTTGGAGCCACTCCTTATAAGGTTTCTTCAAGTCCATCAACCGGAAATTTTGAGGAGGAAGGGACGCAGGCAGCTTCATATAATCACCATAACAATAGCTAAGATAGGCATTAGGATTGGCTACACCATATAAATATGTATTCCCGAAAGCATAGCTTACGGGAGTGCCATACACGTCCTTAGACAGAATGCCTCGGTCAGGAGCATTGTCGTGATCGGCTACAAGTTTACTCTCATCCCAATCGTAAGCATGCTGCAACTTATCAATTCTGGCCTCTATCCAATGAATTGGAAACAACTTGTGGACCAGTAGGAAGAAAAGACAATCTATCCGCTTGCCATGCTTGAAAGGATCACGCAGGCTGTAATACTTCAATTGAGTCAGAAAATGATACCTTAGATAGTGAATTTTTCTTTTCCACTTACTATCCGTCATCCCATCGAGAGGAAAGACATCCACCGGCACACCTCCCACAAAATTGAAAGCACGTCGTAAGATATACGTAGTGCGGTTATCTTGTATTCTGGCAAATTGATAAGGGTAGCTTTTATCCTGCAGATAGCTAACAAGCTCATATTCCTTAGGAAGCCATTCATTGGCGTGTCGGCACAGAATATCATAGTCTTTACGTGGCAGTGCCACATCAGCATCATCATCCCATGGAATGAAACCATGATGACGCACTGCACCCAACATCGTACCCGCTATCATATAGTAACGCAGATGATGCTCACGGCAAACTTTGTCAATAGCCTCCAGAATTCCAAGAATAACTCGCTGCATATCTCTCGTCTCATCAAGAGATATTCTTTTCTTTCCATCCTCTTTCTTAAACATGCCGCAAAATTACTACTTTTCTTTAACTTAACGCCTATAAATGGAAAAATAATGATCAATATATCAAAAAAATAGAGGGTTCACGGGGTTTGTCCAACTTTATATTGTATACAGACAAATTTAATCGAATCATTTTCGTAACTTTGCAACCAAGGATGCGGCTACCGCTACTCCACCAATAAGACTTCTCGCACAGGTTAATAACTTATTGCGAGACAGCCCATAATAAAAGAAGATTTTATACGAAGAAGAATTCCATATAATGACTCATTGAAATCAGAATAGAATACCACAAGGCTAAATGAAATATCTTGTTGAATTTGTATGGGCCAAGTTGGTGGAATTCTTAAAGGCCAACAGGCTATAATACTTTATAACTGCCAAATATGACACGCACCATCACCATCAATCCTCAATGGTCGTCATGGCACGACTTTCTGATTGCCTTGCCCGAGCGCATGGACTCTGAGGGAGAATATGTATATGGGGGCGAAAGAAACCTCATCAAGAACTTCACGGCACCCGACGGCACCATCGTTGTGGTGAAACGTTACCATCGCCCGCATTTCGTCAACAAGTTGGTGTATTCCTGGGGCATACGCCAGCCGAAAGGCGAGCGTGCCTTTCGCTTTGCCGCATTGCTCAACGAGCGGCACATAGAGACTCCTACGCCCGTGGCATATATCGAAGACCGGCAATGCACGATCCTCCACGAGAGCTACCTCATCACGCTGCGATGCCCCTATCCTCATCTGATGTACGAAATGGGTGAAGCCACCCCCGATATCTATCGTCCCATGGCGAAAGCCTTAGCCGCCTTTACCGCAAAGATGCACGATGCGCAAATTCTACACCGGGACTATTCGCCGGGAAACATTCTTTGGCAGCAAGACGACAACGGACACTATCAGTTCGCCATCGTGGACATCAACAGAATGTACTTAGGACCTGTCAGCATGGCACTTGGATGCAGCAACTTCGCCAGGCTTTGGGGGCCCAAGGAGTTTATCATCCTTACCGTCAGGGAATATGCAAAACGACGAGGCTTTGACCCCGACGAATCCGTAAGCATCGCTCTGAAGGCCAGAAGAAGGTTTTGGAGTCACTTCCAAAAAAGACATAAGGTAAAGTTTCCGCTCGAGCTTTAGACCGGAAACAGGAATAAGGTAACGGGCGATGCAACAAGCCATTATCCCATGTATTATTTCGACTTGCACGTCTGAAAACCGTCAGGCTTAAGCGTAGTCACCGCTTGTGAAATACCTGACCAAACACGTTGTCCCGTTAGCAACAATGTCACCCCTCTCCGTTGCTCAGTTGCGTGACATACTCCCACAGTTTCTTATAGAACGGATGGCGGGTAAGCGTGGCAACGTCGCCTAAGATGATCAGCTTCATGCGTGCACGGGTGATGGCGACATTCATACGCCGCAGGTCCCGCAGGAACCCGATCTCTCCGTTCTCGTTGGCACGCACCATGGAGATGAGGATGATGTCCCGCTCCTGCCCCTGAAAGCCGTCAACGGTGTTGACGGTGATGAGCCGACGATAAGGTTTGAAGAACGCCCGCTGCTTGACGAGTTTTCGCAGATACTGCACCTGGGCACGATAAGGCGAGATGACACCGACATCAATCTGCTCCTCCAGGATACGCTCCTTGCCGATCTTCGTGAAATAGTCTTGCAGATGCCGGAGCGTCAGCTCTGCTTCGCCTTTGTTGACGCGCCCGAAACTCTCACCGACAAACTGCTCTTTGTTGCTCGGCTCATCGGGACCGACCTCCATTTGTCCTGTGTCGATCCACAGGATAGGCCGGTCAAAGTTGAGGATGCTCTTGCGTTGCCGGATCTCCGGCGCTGTCTTCACCTTACCGCCATAGAACCAGTCGGATGAGAACTTCATGATCTCTTCGTTCATGCGGTACTGCACGCCGAGGAGGGTCACGCACTCCGGTTTGTTCTCTACGATGCGCTCCATGAGGGTCTTGCCCAATCCCCCTTTCAGTGCCGCGATGCTCTTCACCGTCGGCGGGAGCTGACAGTGGTCACCGGCAAGGATGACACGGCTCACACGCCGCATCGGTATCCAGCACGCTGCCTCTAAAGCCTGGGCCGCCTCATCGATGAAGAGGGTGCCGAACTTCTGTCCTTCGAGCAAACGGTTGGCTGAGCCGACGAGCGTGGAGGCAATGACGCGGGCCTCACCGAAGAGATCAGCATTGATACGTATCTCCAGTTCCGTGGCGCGCGACTTCAACCGCTCCAGTTTCTGATGGAAGTTGTCGTCGCGGCCTTTCTTTCTTCGCCGCAGTTCGCGCATTGCCTTGCGGATCGCCCACAACTGCGGATAGTCAGGATGGGCCTCGAAACGCCGCTCATAGGTGAAGCCGAGCATCTTGTCGTTGACGCGCGTAGGATTGCCGATGCGCAGCACGTTGATGCCGCGGTCGACGAGCTTCTCACAGATCCAGTCAACCGCCATGTTGCTCTGCGCACAGACGAGAACCTGGCTCTCACGCATCAGCGTCTCGTTGATAGCCTCCACAAGGGTCGTCGTCTTGCCCGTCCCCGGAGGTCCGTGGACGATAGCCACGTCTTTAGCCCGCAACACCTCGTTCACCGCCCGTTCCTGCGTCTCATTGAGCCAAGGGAACGACATCGGCGCAAAGGTAAAGCGCCCTGCAACTAACTTCGAATAGAAAAGGTCGCGAAGATAAGCCAGCCGGTTGTTCTTCGCCTTGAGCACCCGGTCCAGGGCATCGAACATCACACGATAGCTCGTCTCGTCGAACGACAGTTGCACGCCCACCGGCTTGTCCACGCTCTGCAGGTCGAGGGCGTGACCCTCGGGAACGACAACCACCATGCGGTCGCCCTCCACATAAGACACCGTGCCCGTGAAAGAGAAATAATGGATGGAGGTATCCTTCGAATCCTTAGCGCCGGATGTTTTTTGCGAAACCATAAAGAACATCACGGGCTTGCCGTATTCAAAGTTATGTTCTATGTCCTGATCCTGCGTCCGCAGGATCTCTGTCGTCATCTGGTTGAGCGAATTGTAACGGCTCTGCCCCACCGACACGGGGAACCAGGCATCGCCGCGCTTGACCTTGCGGCCTATGCCCATAGCCTCCGTCTGCTTGCGGAACGCCTCCTTCTCCGTCTGATACTCCATCTGGAGCAACAGCCGCTGTTGCTGGATTGACTGTATCGCTGTATTACTCATTTGCTTGCAAAGGTACGCATTTTCTGCTACTATGACCGCGTCAAACCTGGCTTAAAAGGAAGAATAATCTTAAATAGTGCAAAATATCATTGTAAAGATTTGATTGTTAAAAGAAAAAGCCTACCTTTGCAGTAATGTAATCAGACATTGGCTTGCCGTGATGGTGGAATGGTAGACACGAGGGACTTAAAATCCCTTGGCCAGTAATGGCTGTGCGGGTTCGAGTCCCGCTCGCGGCACTAAACTTTTTAAAAACATTATTACTATGCGTAACCATCTGTTTCTTACACTAACAGCATGCTCCGCACTCCTGTTGGCATCATGCTCGAAGATGGGTCCTCTTTCTGCCGATAACTTCTCGGTAGATCCCAACCCGCTTGCTACCATCGGCGGCCAGGTTCCCGCTACTATCGACGGTACGTTCCCCGTAAAATATATGAAGAAGAAAGCTACGGTCACCGTAACACCGGAACTTCGTTATGGCAACGGTGAGGTAGCTAAAGGCCAGGGCGCTACTTTCCAGGGTGAGAAAGTACAAGGCAACAACCAGACTATTTCTTACAAGATGGGTGGCAAGTACACCATGAAAACAGCCTTCCCTTACAATCCTGATATGCAGACAAGCGAGATGTATCTCACCTTCGACGCACGCAAGGGTAACAAGAAATACAATGTGCCGGCTGTGAAGGTCGCCAATGGTGTCATCGCTACTTCTGAACTCTACAAGAAGGCCATGGACAATGCCGGTGCTTGCATCGCACCCGACAGTTTCGAGCGCATCAAGGATCAGAAGGTTCAGGCCAACATCAAGTTCCTCATCAACCAGGCCAACCTCCGCAAGAGCGAGCTGAAAAACAACTCTGTCAAGGAGTTCGTAAAGATGCTCAAGGAGATCAACAAGGATCGCAAGGGCTTGAACATGAAGAATGTGGAGGTGGCAGCTTACGCTTCTCCTGACGGCGGCTTCGCTTTCAACGACAAGCTGTCGAAGAACCGTGAGAAGGTGACCAACGGCTATGTCAACAAGGAGCTGAAGGCTGCCAAGCTCGGTTCCACCGATATTGACTCTCACTATACCGCTCAGGACTGGGAGGGCTTCAAGGAGCTCGTTGCTGCCAGCAACCTGCAGGACAAGGACGTGATCCTTCGCGTACTGGAGATGTACAAAGACCCCGCAGAGCGTGAGCGTCAGATCAAGAACATGAGCGAGGGCTTCCGTGAGCTCGCCACAGGCATCCTGCCGGAGCTCCGTCGCAGTCGCCTCATCATCAACTATCAGACCGTAGGCCGCAGCGACGACGAGATCAAGCAGCAGTATGCCGAGGATCCTTCAAAGCTGAGCGAGGATGAGTTGCTCTATGCTGCCACACTCACCAACGATCCTTCAAAGAAAGCTGAGATCTATCAGAAGGCCGCTGAGCTCAACAACAACGACTATCGTTCGCTGAATAACTTGGCTGTCCTCGCCTTCAACCGCGGCAACATGGATGCTGCCAAGCAATATATCGCACAGGCTCAGCAGAAGGGCAAGGCACCTGAGGCTTATGCCAACCTCGCACTCATCGCTCTGAAGAACGGCGACACGAAAACAGCTGAGAGCTATATCTCAAAGGCTAACGATGCCAACGGTCTGAACGAGGTGCT
The DNA here is from genome assembly GCA_900315955.1 of uncultured Prevotella sp. Taxonomy (GTDB): domain Bacteria; phylum Bacteroidota; class Bacteroidia; order Bacteroidales; family Bacteroidaceae; genus Prevotella. The sequence continues at coordinate 35,695 of ONBC01000029.1, read as the reverse complement.
CGGCAACCTGAACATTGCCAAGGGCAACTATGCACAGGCTGTGAAGAACTTCGGCAACTCTACATCCAACAGCGCTGCCCTCGCACAGCTCCTCACCAAGGACTATGCTACAGCACTCTCCACACTGAACAGCGTGAAGAATCCTGACGGAATGACAGAGTATCTGAAGGCTATCGTCAACAACCGCATGGGCAACACCTCCGCTGCCAAGACAGCTCTGCAGAAAGCTAAGCAGCTCGACGCAGCCCTCGCAGCTTATGCTGCCAAGGATCTGGAGCTTGCCAACCTGAAGTAAAACATTATCTCAACTTAACCATAAGAGCCATAGAGCCAGATAAGATGGGCTCTATGGCTCTTTTCTTTTCATATATATGCTTCGCAACTTATTATTCTTTTTCGCCGCTGTTTTTCTTCTCACTTCCTGTGGCGAGGACAGCAAGCACTTTAAGATAGAAGGCCGTCTGTTGCAGATGAATCAGGGGGAGTTCTACATCTACAGCAATGATGCGGCCATCAGTGGCATCGATACGATTAAGGTGCAGGGAGGCCGTTTCTCCTATGAGATACCTTGTCAGGCACCTGCCACACTGACGCTCGTCTTCCCCAACTTCTCTGAGACTCCTGTCTTCGCCCAGCCTGGAAAGACGGTCAAGATCGACGGCGATGCCTCTCACCTGAAGATGCTGAAGATCACAGGCACGAAGGACAATGAGTTGATGACCGGCTTCCGCCGGCAGATCGCCGGTGCCTCTCCGCCGGAGATCAGGCAGTTTGCCGAGAAGTTTATTGAGAACAATCCTCAGTCGCCCGTGGGGGAGTGGCTCCTGAACAAATACTTCATCGCCACAGCCATGCCCGACTATCCGGCTGCCAACCGACTTCTCCGGGTGATGATGAAAGGGCAGCCGCAAAACAGCGTCTTAAAGAGACTGTCGGGCAGCGTTGAGAAGATGAAAAACACAAGCACGGGCAACTCACTTCCGTCCTTCTCGGTGTATGACATCAACGGTCGCACTATTTCATCAACAGAGCTCTCCACAGGAACAGCGGTCATCGTGCTCTGGGCCACATGGAGCTACGACAGCACCGATCTTCTACGCCAGTTGCAAATGCTCAAGGCCGGCAGTTTCAAGATTCTTGCTGTCAACCTGGATCCGAGCAAGCGTGACTGCAGAAGCTACATGAAGACTAACGAGATCACCTTCCCCGTCGTCTGCACCGGGGAGATGTTCGACACGCCGGTACTCAAGCAGCTCGCCCTGCAGTCGCCTTCCGACAATCTCGTCGTCAAGAATGGGAAAATCGTGGGACGCAACCTAAACATACAAGACTTAACAAGAATGTTAGGAGGCCAATAACTATGCTCGTAAAAACCTATTCTGCTGCTGTCAACGGCCTGCAGGTGACGACGGTCACCGTGGAGGTGAGCATCATCAAGGGTATGATGTACCATCTGACGGGTCTTGGCGACGTCGCAGTGCGGGAAGGCCGGGACCGCATAGCCGCTGCCATGCAATACAATGGCCTGAAATTTCCAAGGGCCGACATCACCGTTAACATGGCTCCGGCCGACCTCAAGAAGGAAGGAAGCGGATTCGACCTGCCGCTGGCCATAGCCATCCTTGCCGCCGACGGACAGATCCCGGCGGATGCGCTGGGCGAATATATGATGATTGGAGAGCTCGGGCTCGACGGCAAATTGCAACCCGCCAAGGGCGTGCTCCCTATCGCCATTAAAGCACGGGCAGAGCATTTCAAAGGTCTCATCGTACCGAAGCAGAATGAGCGGGAAGCAGCGATCGTCAATAAGATCAAGGTCTATGGCCTCGAGACGTTGAGTGACGTCATCGGCCTGCTGGCGGGAAAGAAACAGTGTGAGCCTTGCGTCGTAGACACGCGAAAGGAGTTTTACGAACAACAATATGATTTTGATCTCGACTTCGCCGATGTGCGCGGACAGGAGAAGGTCAAGCGTGCCTTAGAGGTGGCGGCAGCAGGCGGCCACAATGTCATCATGATCGGTCCTCCCGGCTCGGGCAAGAGCATGATGGCAAAACGACTGCCTTCGATCCTTCCACCTCTGACACTCAGTGAGAGCTTAGAGACCACACAGATACACTCTGTTGCCGGGACGCTCAAGCACGGTTCAGCCCTCATCTCCCAACGGCCTTTCCGGGCACCGCACCACACCATCTCGGAGGTGGCACTGGTCGGCGGTGGCAACAACCCCATGCCGGGAGAGATCAGCCTGGCACACAACGGCGTGCTCTTCTGCGATGAGCTCCCGGAGTTCAACAAACACACTTTGGAGGTCCTGCGACAGCCACTTGAGGACCGACAGATCACCATCAGCCGCGCCAAATACTCCGTCACCTACCCTGCCTCGTTCATGTTCGTAGCCTCCATGAACCCCTGTCCCTGCGGCTACTATGGCGACCCTACGCACCATTGTGTCTGCTCCCCCGGACAGATACAACGTTACCTCAATAAGATCTCCGGTCCGTTGATGGACCGCATCGATATTCAGTGTGAGATAGCCGCCATCCCCTTCAATGAACTCAGTAAGGCGCAGCCCGGAGAGCCGTCAGAGAAGATCCGCGAACGTGTCATCGCCGCACGCGCCATACAGACGGAACGATACAAGAACATGCCGGGCATCCACTGCAACGCACAGATGACGGAGAAGATGATCCACGAATATGCCGAGCCAGACAATGAGAGCCTCGACCTGCTTCGTGAAGCCATGCAACGCCTGAGCCTCTCCGCCCGTGCCTACAGCCGTATCCTCAAAGTGGCACGCACCATCGCCGACCTCGCCCACGAAGAGAAGGTGAGCGCCCTGCATATCGCGGAAGCCATCGGATACCGGCAGCTCGACAGAGGCGACTGGGCAGAGAGAGGGCTATAGCCATGCCGGCACCCAGCGCACACCGCGCATCGCAATGATACATCGCGCATCGCAATGATTCATCGCAATGATTCATCGCACATGATACATCGCACATGATACATTGTTGTGTACGCAGTCGCATAGCGACTGCCCGCCCTCCCCCGTCCGAAGGGCGCCCTTTCCTAAAGGTATCTTTCCAAGAACCGCTTCACCCACCGGCTGTACAGCTCCCGGTGATCCTTGAAGCTCTTCGCATGCTTGGAGCCATGAAAGACGATCATCATCTTCGGGGCAGGCTTGGCGGCATAGAGCGGATAGATCATACGGGTGGGCACAAACGTGTCGTTGCCGCCATGGATGAGGAGCATCGGCTTATGGCATTGGGCTACCTGCTTCAAAGGTGAAGCCTCGCCAAACGACCAGCCAAAAGCAATCTTACAAAGCGCCGAGGCTGAATAGAGCAAGGGAAAATCGGAGAGCCCGAAGGTTTCTGTCAACTCATAGCTGAATTCATCCCAAGCGGAAGTGTAACCGCAATCTTCAATAAAACACTTGATGTAAAAGGGGGTATTCATGCCAGAGACATTCATCGTCGTGGCACCCCCCATGGACCAGCCGTGGATGACGATACGCGCATGACCCGTAGCGTCGCGGAAGAGACTGTCGGCAATCGACGCCCACCGCAGCACATCGTGGCGGTCGTTCCAGCCCATCTGCATCGCCTCGCCCCCACTCTTGCCATTGGCGTGGAGCTCAGGAATGACCACATTCATGCCTAACTCGCGGTTGTAGAAACAAGCAAAATGAAGCATGTCGACAGCATTGTCGGTGTAGCCGGGCACCAGCACCACCGTGCGAGGGTCCTTCTTAGGAGCCGGGATGATGAGAGCATGAAGACGTGTACTGTCGGCAAGAAGCAAGCCTGTCTGCTCATTCTTCATCACGACAGAAGTATCGCGCAAAGCCTTCGTGCGCTGCACAGAGTCCATCCAGGATACAGCCCAAGGATAACGCTTGCGCATCAACCTGTATTGAGCCGTATAGTCGCGCCCTTTATTCTTGGCGGGGAAAAGGGCATAACTCAATAGATAAATGCTTCCGCCTAAAATACTTATTATCAAGAGAACGACGATGATCCCCCCGACCCAACAGATGATCTTATTGCACTTCTTCATAACTACAGATTAACGGCTGCAAAATTAAATATTATGGAGTAGAAAGCAAAGCTTTTTCCACTACGTTTTACCCACGATTAAGAATAATTTATTACCTTTGTAGCACCTATTTAAATAAGCAGTTACATAAAAGCAGTTATATCACATGAGTATCAACATAAAACGTACATCCGAGAAGCGGGTGGTTATCGTAGGAGGAGGCTTGGGAGGACTTCGCCTCGCCGAGGACCTCAAGGACAGTGGCATGCAAGTCGTTCTGATCGACAAGAACAACTACCACCAGTTTCCACCACTCATCTATCAGGTAGCCTCCGCAGGCCTTGCGCCTAACAGTATTGCTTTCCCTTTCCGTCAACTCTTCCGCCATCGGAAGGACTTCTATTTCCGCATGGCAGAGGCGCGCGCCGTGTTCCCCGAGAAGAAGATCCTGCAGACATCCATCGGGAAGATCGACTACGACTATCTCGTCTTTGCCGCAGGAGCAACGACAAACTTCTTTGGCAACAAGAACGTGGAGGAATGGTCCATCCCGATGCGCACCATGGCTGAAGCCATGGGACTGCGCAACGCGCTGCTGTCGAACCTCGAGCGTGCGCTGACCTGTGCCACAGAGGAAGAGCGGCAGGAGCTGCTCAACATCGTCATCGTAGGAGGCGGTGCTACGGGAGTGGAAATAGCCGGTGCCGTCTCAGAGATGAGGCGTTACGTCATTCCCCGCGACTATCCGGATATGGATGCCTCCCACATGCATATCTATCTTCTCGAAGCCGGCGACCGACTGTTGGCCGGCATGTCGAAAGCGTCGTCGGACAAAGCGCTGAAGTTCCTGCGCGACATGGGGGTCGATGTGCAGTTTGGCAAGATGGTGACCGACTACCGCGACTTCCGTGTGATGATCAAGGACGGCACGAGCATCGCCACCCGAACGTTCCTCTGGGTGTCCGGCATCCGCGCCCAACCCATAACAGGCATTGAGGGGGAGCAACTGGGCCGTGGCTTCCGTATCAAAGTGGACGAATACAACCGCGTGCCGGGGCTCGACGGCGTGTTCGCCATCGGGGACCAGTGTCTCATGAACTCGGATGAAGCTTTTCCCAATGGACATCCACAACTGGCACAGGTCGCCATCCAACAAGCACGACTGTTGGCCAAGAACCTGAGGAAGATAAATGCGGGCGACAACAACCTTGCTCCGTTCCACTATAACGATCTCGGAAGTATGGCAACGATAGGACGCAACAAAGCCGTTGCCGACATCGGGAAAGTGCATTCACAAGGCTTCATGGCATGGATGCTGTGGCTCGTCGTACACCTCCGCTCCATCCTCGGTGTGAAAAACAAACTCATCGTGATGCTCACCTGGGCTTGGCAGTATTTCTCACACAACAACTCCATGCGCACACTGGTCTATGCCACCAAGCCTAAGATGATCCGGGAACGCATCAAGCGGGAAGCGACTACCCACCTCGGAGAAGACCTGCTGAGTGAAGAATGAAGAGTGAAGAATGAAGAACAGAACTACTTATTAAAACAAATGAACATACAAAAACTCAGATATACGTTTCATAGCGGTAAGAATAGCAAGCCATGGTATTATACCAAGGCTTACCTCCGCTTATATACGCCTTCTTGGCTCTTGGCATGGAGAAAGAACGCACTGTTGAAAGAGGTTAAGAAGCGCAACGACTACGACTATATCCAAAGTCGCGTTGACTATTATAACAAGTTGACCATCCAGAATCTGAACCTCAACCAATCTCGCTGGGAGCAGGAAGCAATAGCTATCAAACGGCAACCCATAACGAGACAGAAAGTCTACTATTTCGATACCATGGAGTATGCCCGTTGCTTTAACGACAATAATAGGTGGTGTCTACTGCCCGGCGACATCACAAAGGTCAACGACATTCCCACCATCGTTAAGAGCCGACCCATAGCCGGCGACAACAAAAACTCGGTACTGATGAAAATGGATAAGGTGAGGCATTTTATCTTTGTGCACGACAAGCTCAACTTCACTGAAAAGAAAGACATGGCTATCTTCCGAGGAAAGATTGCGCAAAAAGAGATTCGAGAGCGGTTTGTGAAGGAGTTTTATGGGAAACCTCGATTCGACATCGGCACAATCGACTTGATTAAGCCCGAATGGAAAAGGCCGAAGATATCACTTTACGACCACCTTAAATATAAATATGTGATGGCATTGGAAGGAAACGATGTGGCCAGCAACCTTAAATGGGTGATGTCGTCCAACTCCATCGCTATCATGCCACGACCAGTCTATGAAACCTGGTTTATGGAGGGAACGCTCAAGCCCGATTATCATTATATAGAAGTAAAGCCCGACTTCTCCGACTTAGAAGAAAAGATGGATTATTACACGGCCCATCCCGAGGCAGCTCAAGCTATTATTGACCATGCCCACGAATATGTAGAGCAGTTCAAGGATTCTAAACGCGAGGATATCATCTCATTGCTGGTCTTGGATAAATACTTCTCGTTGTTGAAATAATATCCCCCATCGTCAGCACCCTGATTTGCTTCTGACAGTTGGCGTGAAGAGCTTGTCGGCCTACCTCCTCTCTGTCGCAGAATCTCAGAGCTTGTGACATGTTTCGGAAAGAAAAGGACAAAAGGATAGCAAGAAAGTTGATTATGACGCACCGCCTATAATACTCATTTAACATATTCATACATAGGCGGATAACTTCTAAACCAGTCAATGATATGGATGCTCTCACACGAATCTTAAAGAGAGCTACGCCTCCAAGCGGCTAAACATATCCTTGCGCACCGCGTAGCAACAACGTAGCCCTCTTTACGATCTTTATCATCCGTGTGAGACAGATTCGCAGTTAAATCAGAATACTCATGAGTTATTTCAGTCTTGCCTTCAGCAGCTCGGGCAGGAGACGGGTCTCGTCAGCCACCGGCACGCCGGCAGCCTCCAAGGCTTTGATCTTGCCTTCCGCCGATCCTGAGCCGCCGGAGATGATAGCACCGGCATGACCCATCTGCTTGCCCGGAGGAGCCTGACGGCCGGAGATGAACACAGCAACGGGCTTCGTGACATGCGCCTTGATGAACTGGGCGGCACGCTCCTCGGCATCACCACCGATCTCACCGATCATAGCGATGGAGTCTGTATCGGGATCATCCTGGAACAGCTGGAGCAGGTCCTCAAAATAGAGTCCTACCACGGGGTCGCCCCCGACACCCACGGCGGTAGAGATGCCGAGGCCGCTCTGCACGAGGTCGTACACCACCTCATAGGTCAGCGTGCCACTGCGTGAGATGACACCGGTGTGTCCTTTCTTGAAGATGTTGGCGGGCATGATGCCGACCATCGACTTCTCCGGCGAGATGAGTCCGGGACAGTTGGGCCCGATCACCTTCACGCCTTTGATGCGCGCATAGTTCTGTGCCTCTACCGCATCGATCACCGGCACCCCCTCGGTGATGCACACCACGAGCTTGATACCGCCGTCGATAGCCTCAAGCATCGCATCCTTGGCGAAAGGAGCCGGCACGAAGATGATAGACGTGTTGGCTCCCGTGGCAGCCACAGCGTCTTTCACGGTGTTGAACACCGGGATGCCGTCGACCTCCTGACCTCCTTTGCCGGGGGATGTGCCGCCGACGACCTGAGTGCCATATTCTTTCATCTTGGCAGCATGGAAGCTGCCGTCACGCCCCGTGATACCCTGGACGATGACTTTTGTATCTTTATCTATCAGTACGCTCATAATATAGAATCATTTAATGATTATCGGTTATTAGAAATCTCCACAGCCTTGTGGCCTGCGTCCGCCATCGTCGTGGCCACGGTGAAGTGGGTGCCTTTGAGGATCTCGCGGCCATCCGCCTCATTCGTTCCCGTGAGCCGGATGACGATGGGGATATCGGTCTTGATGATGTCGAGTGCCTCCAAGAGACCTTTCGCCACATCGTCGCAACGCGTGATGCCCCCGAAGATATTGATGAGGATGGTGTTGACGTGCTTGTCGGAAAGCAACAGCTTCATGGCTTCTACTATCTTCTCAGGATTCGACGAGCCACCGATGTCGAGGAAGTTGGCGGGCTCCCCACCATAGAGTTTGATCATATCCATCGTCGCCATAGCCAGTCCGGCGCCGTTGACCATACATCCGATCTTACCCCCGAGGTTGACATAGCTGAAGCCGTGGTCCTTGGCCCACTGCTCCTTCTTCTCGTCCTCGTCGGGCTCGAAGCACGCCTTGACATCGGGATGGCGGAAGAGGGCATTGTTGTCGAAGGTCATCTTCGCGTCGATGGCCTTCAGCGTGCCGTCCTTGAGCAACACGAGGGGGTTGATCTCCACGAGCGACGCGTCCTTCTCCACGAAGAGCCGATAGAGCGCCTTGAATATCTTCGCCGCCTGCTTCACCAGCGCCTTATCGTCGAAGAGCTTCCACGCCGCCTCGTTGGCCTTGAAGTCGGCCATGCCGATCGTCGGGTCGATGATGATCTTCTCGATCTTCTCCGGTGTCTCTTTGGCTACCTGCTCGATGTCCATACCGCCGGAGCGGGAGAGCATCATCATCGGGCATTTCGACTTACGGTCGACAAGGATGGAGACATAATATTCTGCCGCGATGTCGACAGCCTCGGAGACGAGCACCCGGTCTACGGTGTAACCTTTGATCTGCATGCCGAGGATCGCCTCGGCATTCTTGCGGATCTCATCCGCTGAGGCACCGAGCTTCACACCACCGGCTTTTCCCCGGCCACCAGTATGCACCTGTGCTTTCACCACTGCCTTGCCTCCGCCAAGCTGGCGGTAAGCTTCCACAGCCTCGTCCGGCGTACGGCAAAGGAAGTGCTTGTCTACTGGCACACCGTACTGCTCAAAGAAGCCTTTGGCTTGATATTCATGTACTTTCATAAAACAATAAGTTTAAAGTTCGAGTATGATCAAATCAGTTATAATTGCCTTATTCCATGGTCAGTCTGCGTCATTCCACTTCCGACAATTCCTCGTCATCCATATCCTTGTCGAGGTGTCCACGCCATAGATACTTGCGGGTCTCGTGCACGATGATGCCACTGAGGAAGAGGAGGGAGATGAGGTTAGGGATAGCCATAAACGCATTCATACAGTCGGCAAGGTTCCACACCAGTCCAAGACTCACGACACTTCCCACAAAGATGCAGACGATGAACACCACGCGGTAGGCGAGCATCCAACGGTGCCCTTTGAGATATTCGACACAGCGCTCGCCATAATAGCTCCAGCCGAGGATGGTACTGAAAGCGAAGGTGATAAGGCCGAAGGTGAGCAACGGCGTGCCGACATACGGGATCTTGCCAAAGGCTGCCTTCGTGAGGGTCGCTCCGTCGTGGATGTCGATGTCGGGATAGGCAATGATGCTCGACACGATGACGATGCCCGTGAGGGCGCAGATGACGACAGTGTCCCAGAACGTTCCCGTAGAGGAGACGAGGGCCTGGCGCACGGGGTTGCGTGTCTTGGCGGCAGCGGCCACAATAGGCGCGGAACCGAGGCCCGACTCGTTGGAGAACAAGCCGCGGGCGATACCGTAGCGGCAAGCCATCATCACTGTCGTGCCCACAAAGCCACCCCCGGCCGCACGGGGCGTGAACGCAGCATCAACAATTGTCCGGACAGCCGGCCATACATAAGCATGGTTCACACAAAGAATATAGAGGCAGCCGAGGACATAAAAGACGGCCATAAAAGGCACGAGCATGCCACAGACCTTGGCTATCCATTTCACGCCACCAAGAATCACAGCCCCAACTAAAACGCTAAGGATGAGACCTGTAACCCAAAGCGGCACACCAAAGACCTGACCCATCATCGTGGAGATGGCGTTGGCCTGCACCGTGTTGCCGATACCAAACGAAGCAATGGTAGCGAAGAACGCAAAACAGACGGCCAACCATTTGCAATGCATGCCGCGCTCCAAGGCGTACATCGGTCCGCCAAGCATACGTCCGTCCTTGGTCTTCACGCGGTATTTGACGGCAACAAGTCCTTCAGCATATTTCGTGGAGATGCCGAAGACACCTGTCAGCCAACACCACAAAACAGCTCCCGGACCGCCCAAGGCGACAGCGGTCGCCACACCAATGATGTTTCCCGTACCGATCGTTGCGGCGAGCGCCGTGGCGAGGGCACCAAACTGAGACACGTCGCCGGAGGCTCCCTTGTCCCTGCTCACGGAAAGTCGGATAGCCGTAAAAATCTTACGCTGCGGGAAACGCAGGCGAAAGGTCAAATATATATGTGTGCCGAGAAGCATGATGATCATGGGCCAACCCCACAAAAAGCTGCTGACGGCTGAAAGAAAGTCGTTAATTGCTTCCATAAGCGGTGAGTTAGGAGCTTTATTGCTGCAAAGTTATCAAAATTCAATCAAAAAGGATAACTTTGCAGCACTTTTATACGATTGTCGTATGGTGTAATGGTAGCACAACAGGTTTTGGTTCTGTTTGTCGTGGTTCGAATCCGCGTACGACAACGCGAATAAGGGCGGTTCTTGTAACCGCCCTTATTTTGTTGGAATCATTACACGCCTTTTCACAATTTCTTTCCGCATTGGACTTTTCACGACTTACTGCCCTAAAAGGGCGAAAGCGGACCGCCGCGGTGACCTTTCAGCGGTGGAGACTATTTTCATCGGTTGGGACATTTTTTGTGGAAGGGCATAAAGCCCTTCCCTGCACTGTCACCCCCACCGCAAGAAGCCTGTTGCGCGATCGTGTCACATACGAGGCACGATCGTGTCACATATGAGGAACGATGGCAATGAATACTAAATCATTGTGGAATAGAACCTCACGCAGAGCGTCTCGATAGCCGGCGGAACCAGACCGACAACAGGCAGCCCCTCACGGATACGAGACCGGATCAGCGTGCTGCTGATGTCGAACAGTCCCATGTTGTAAAGGTGGACACGGGGCGGAAGGGAAGCGGCGTCTATGGGACAATCGGGGCGGGCATAGACGGCGATATCAAAGTGGGAGAGGATATAATCGGGACGGGCCCAGCGGTCGAAGGCGAGCCAGTTGTCGGCTCCGATGATAAGCACAAACTGCTTATCAGGATAGTCAGCTTTAAGATGCCGCAACGTGTTCCAGGTATAGGAAGGTTTGGGCAGGTGGAACTCGTAGTCGGAGGCTTTGAAGCGCGTCTCTCCCAGCAAGGCGCGCTGCGCCATGAGCAGCCGCTTGTCGTCGTCGAGCAGATCCGTCGCCGCCTTCTTGAAAGGGTTGAGGGGAGAGACGAGGAACCACACCTCGTTCAATCGGGCGAGGGTCAGCAGTTCACGGGCGATGGCGATGTGCCCCACGTGGATGGGATTGAAACTGCCTCCAAAGATACCGATACGCGGTTGCATAGATGATGATCCTTATGCGTTGAGGAACGCGCTGACGAGTTTCAAGGCCTCTTCCTCCGCTTTCTCCAGATCATCGTTGACGACGACATGATCGAAGCGGGGCGCGAAGGTCAGCTCATACGCAGCTTTCTGCAAGCGCTGCTCGATGACCTCGGGCGCATCCGTGGCACGCTTGACGAGGCGGCGGCGCAGCTCCGCTACCGATGGTGGCTGGATGAAGATGCTCAGGGCACGCGCACCATAGTGCGCCTTGATGTTGCAGCCCCCCTTGACATCGACGTCGAACACCACGTTCTCGCCACGCTGCGTCTGAGTCTCGACCTGCGACTTCAGGGTGCCATAGAACCGATCCTTGTACACCTCTTCATATTCGAGAAACTCGCCCGCGTCGATCTTCGCCTTAAACGCCTCCGGTGTAAGGAAGAGATATTCCACCCCGTTGCGCTCCGTGCCCCGCGGGGCACGTGTCGTGGCACTGATAGAGAAGGCGAGACGGAGCTCCGGGTGCTCCCTCATCAGCCATTGTACGATCGTGCTCTTGCCCGATCCGCTCGGGGCGGAGAAAATGATCAGTTTACCTGTATTGTCCATCCTTACAAAGCATTCAGTACTTGTTCCTTAATCTGTTCGAGCTCATCTTTCATCTTTACCACGATGTTCTGCATCTCAGCCTGGTTGCTCTTCGAGCCCGTGGTGTTGATCTCACGTCCCATCTCCTGGGCAATGAAGCCGAGCTTCTTGCCGTTGGGCTGGCTCTCCGCCATCGTCTCGCGGAAATACTTCAGATGGTTGGTCAGCCGCTGCTTCTCCTCACTGATGTCGAGCTTCTCGATATAATAGATCAGCTCCTGCTCGAGGCGGTTCTTGTCATACTGCACCTCCGGGATCTGCTCGAGGCCTTTGATGATCGTCTCCTTGATCTTCGGCACGCGGCTCTTCTCGTAAGGCTCGATGCTGTGGAGGAGCTTCTCGATGTTGTCCACTTTCTCGTTGAACTTCTTCTCCAGCGCCGCACCCTCCTGGCGGCGGAAGGCGATGAGGGCATCGACAGCCTGATGGATGGCGGTCCTGGCAGCCTCCCACTCCTCATCGGAGAGCTCCTCGACATCCGTCTTGGTCAGCACATCCGGCATGCGGAGCAACGAGCTGAACCAGTCCTGCGGCTCAGGGATACCCGCCTTGGCGGAGATAGCCTTGAGCTGGTGGTAATAATCCTCCACGAGGGCAGCGTTGATGGGCGTAGCGTCAACGACACTGTCTTTCTCTGTCCAGATAGCGAAATCGACCTTGCCACGCGAGAGCTTCCCGGCGATATACTGCCGGATTTCCATCTCCTTCTCACGATAGAGCGGCGCGATGCGTGTCGAGAGGTCAAGGGCTTTACTGTTGAGCGACTTGATCTCAACATTGATTTTCTTGTCTTTGTAAACCACTACGGACTTGCCGTAGCCCGTCATTGAGAGTATCATATTGATTACGTGTTATTATTTACTGCGTTAAATTTCTGCAAAAGTACAAAATTAGAGGGAAAAAGGAGTAAATTTGCACTTTATTAAGAATAATATCGTCGTTCTACGCCTGCGGGGGTGTCCTGCAGTCGGTAATAACGCGTAAAACATGTTTGGTATATCATGTCTTGTATATTGAATATTGAGACAAGCACCAAAGCTTGTTCTGTGGCTGTGAGCCAGGACGGTGCTTGCATTTTTGAGAAAGAAGACCACTCCGGTCCCAACCACGCAGAGCGGTTAGGATCATTCGTTGACGAGGCACTTTCGTTCACCGACAACCACGCCATTCCCTTGGATGCCGTGGCCGTGAGCTGCGGTCCGGGAAGCTACACGGGGTTGCGCATCGGCGTGAGCATGGCCAAAGGCATCTGCTACGGCCGCGGTGTCAAGCTCCTCGGCGTGCCGACGCTCGAGATCCTCTGCGTGCCCGTACTGCTTCGCGAGATGATCGAGGAAGAGAACGCGCTGCTCTGCCCCATGCTCGACGCCCGCCGCATGGAGGTCTACGCCCAGCTCTTCGACCGCGCCCTGCACGAGGTGCGCCCCATCCACGCCGATGTCGTGGAGGCCGACACCTACAACGAATGGCTCGACAAAGGACCCGTCTATTTTCTCGGCGACGGGGCCACGAAATGCAAGGAGGTCATCAAACACCCCAATGCCCGCTTCATCGACGGCATCGAGCCGCTCGCCAAAAACATGCTGCCGCTCGCCGAGAAACGGATGGCGGAGCAGAAGTTTGAGGATGTGGCTTACTTCGTGCCGTTCTATCTGAAGAACTTCGTGGCAAAACTGCCGCGTAAACTGCTGTAACCACCCCTCCCCCCAGAACATAAAGAATATGAACATTCCAGGATTAGACTATAACACCCAGCGCGAGAAGCTCATCATGCCCGAATACGGACGTGAAGTGCAGAAGATGGTCGACTATTGCATGACCATCGCCGACCGGAAGGAGCGCCTCAACTGTGCCTACACCATCATCGACACGATGATGCGGATGAACCCACAATTGACACAAACAGACAACTATGAGCAGAAGCTCTGGGATCAGCTCGCCGTCATCAGCGACTTCAAGCTCGACATCGACTGGCCCGTCGATGTCTCGAAAGCCAAAGTGATCAACGAGAAGCCACAGCCTGTCAAGCACGAGACCGGCCGCATTCCCGTGAGACACTATGGCCGCATGGTCTTCGAGCTCTTCGACAAGCTCAAGACCATGGAACCCGGTCCCGAGCGCGACGAGCTCACGGCGCTCACCGCCAACCAGATGAAGCGCGACCTCGTGCAGTGGGGCCACGGCCTCGCCGACGATGAGAAGGTGGCCGACGACCTGGCACGCTTCACCGACGGCAAGATACAGCTCGACCTCAACCATTTCCAATTTGAGCATGTCAATGCCCAGCCATTGCCCGCTGCCAACAACGGAGGAAAGAAACGTAAGAAAAAATAAACTCGTGGAATATGGAGTCATTCATCATTGAAGGCGGTCATCAGCTTGAGGGAACAATCTCTCCCCAGGGCGCAAAGAACGAAGCCCTCGAGGTGATATGTGCCTCGTTGCTCACCAGTCAGCCCGTGCGCATCACAAACATTCCTGATATTCTCGATGTCAACAACCTTATCAAACTGTTGCAGGATGTAGGCGTGAAGGTGACGCGCAACGCCCCCCACGACTTCACGTTTCAGGCCGACGATGTCAACCTCGACTTCCTCGACAGCGTGGAGTTTGTGCAGAAATGTTCAAAGCTGCGCGGATCCGTGCTGATGTACGGACCGCTGCTCGGCCGCTTCGGCAAGGCTACGATAGCCAAGCCGGGAGGCGACAAGATCGGGCGCCGACGCCTCGACACGCACTTCCTCGGCTTCAAGAACCTGGGGGCGAAGTTTGTGTTCGATGAGGTACGTAACGTTTATCAGATTCACGGCTATCGACTCAAAGGCACCTACATGCTGCTCGACGAGGCATCGGTCACCGGTACCGCCAACATCATCATGGCAGCTGTCATGGCGAAAGGCACCACGACCATCTACCACGCGGCCTGTGAGCCTTATATTCAGCAGCTCTGCCATCTGCTCAACCGGATGGGTGCCAACATCTCGGGCATTGCCAGCAACCTCCTCACCATCGTGGGGGTCGATCAGCTTCACGGAGCCGACCACCGTATCCTGCCGGACATGATCGAAGTGGGATCATTCATCGGCATGGGAGCCATGGTGGGCAACGGACTGCGTATTAAAGATGTATCGGTGCGCAACCTCGGTCCTATTCCCGACGCTTTCCGCCGGTTGGGTGTGAAGGTGAAGGTGGAAGGTGACGACCTTGTCATCCCTCATCAGGCTCACTATATCGTCGACTCGTTCCTCGACGGCACGATCATGACGCTCGCCGATGCTCCCTGGCCGGGACTGACCCCCGACCTGCTCTCCGTGCTCCTCGTCGTGGCGACACAGGCCCGGGGCACCGTGCTCATCCATCAGAAGATGTTTGAGAGCCGTCTCTTCTTCGTCGACAAGCTCATTGACATGGGCGCGCAGATCATCCTCTGCGACCCTCACCGCGCCGTCGTCGTGGGGCAGGATCACCGCATCCAGCTCCGCGCCGGCCGCATGACGAGTCCTGATATCCGTGCCGGCATCGCCCTGCTCATTGCCGCCATGAGCGCGAAAGGCACCAGCCGCATCGAGAACATCGGACAGATAGACCGCGGCTATGAGGATATAGAGACCCGGCTCAACAAACTCGGGGCACATATCAAGCGCGTGGAGGAGTGATGATAACATTAAACGACGTTTACCGCATCGGCACCCTCGGCAAGCCGCATGGCGTGAAAGGAGAGATCGCTTTCTCGTTCGACGACGATGTCTTCGACCGCGAGGAGGCCGACTACCTCTTTATCCTGATCGACGGTCTGCTCGTACCTTTCTTTATCGAGGAGTACCGGTTCAGTTCAGACGTGCAGGCGCTGATGAAGTTTGAGGGCATCGACAGTCTGGAGCAGGCGATGGCGCTGACGGGCTGTGATGTCTATTATCCGCGCGACCATGGAGATGGCCATGAAGACGACGGCACCGTGTCGAAAGCGGAGCTCAACGGCTTCAAGCTCGTGGATGCGGCAAGCGGAAAGGTCGTAGGAACCATCAAGGATTTGGACGACGCTACTGCCAACCTTCTCTTTGTGGTCTCCACAGACAAGGGAGAGCGCCTTATCCCCGCAAGCCATGAACTGATCAAAAAGATTGACAAGCATCAGCAGACCATCACCGTGGCGATCCCTGACGGTCTGTTGGAGATATAACACGATATCATGAAGAAACAGATATGTATCCTTGGGTCCACAGGATCCATCGGCACACAGGCGCTCGACGTCATCCGTCAGCACTCCGACCTCTATGAGGCTTATGCGCTGACAGCCAACGACAACTGGGAGAAGCTCGCGGCGCAGGCCAGGCAGTTCAACCCCGCCGCTGTGGTCATCGCCAATGAGGCTCACTACGAAGACCTCAAGGCGCGCCTTGCCGATACGGATGTGAAAGTCTATGCCGGGCACAAGGCTTTGTGCGAGATCGTCGAGGCACAGCCCATCGACATGGTCCTCGCCGCCCTGGTAGGCTTCGCGGGCTTCGAGCCTACGATCCGCGCCATCAAAGCCCGTAAGAAGATCTGTCTCGCCAACAAAGAGACACTCGTCGTGGCCGGAGAGCTCATCCTCAACCTCGTGCAGCAGTATCATGTCGACTTGCTGCCCGTCGACTCCGAGCACTCCGCGATCTTCCAGTGTCTCGTGGGCGAGGAGATGAACGAGGTGGACAAGATCCTCCTCACCTGTTCCGGCGGACCCTTCCGCACCTTCACGCATGAGCAGCTACGGACCGTCACCGCCGCCGATGCCCTCCGCCACCCCACGTGGAAGATGGGAGCGAAGATCACCATCGACTCCGCCTCTCTCATGAACAAAGGCTTTGAGGTCATGGAAGCCAAATGGCTCTTCGGCATCCCTGCCGACCGCATCGAGGTGCTCATTCATCCGCAGAGCGTCGTGCACAGTGGCGTGCAGTACAAGGACGGGGCGGTGAAGGCTCAGCTCGGCGTGCCCGACATGCGCCTGCCGATACAGTATGCCTTCTCTTTCCCCAAACGCCTGAACCTGCAAGGCGACCGTCTCGACCTCTTCAAGGTGCAGAAGCTCGAGTTCTTCAAGCCCGATGTCGACAAGTTTCCTTGCCTCCGCCTGGCTTATGAGGCCATCCATCAGGGTGGCAACATGCCGTGCATTCTCAATGCTGCCAACGAGGTGGCCAACGCTGCCTTCCGACGCGGCGAATGCTCGTTCCTCGGGATGGCAGACATCATCGCCAAGACGATGAAGAAGGCGACCTTCGACAAGACGCCCGACCTCGACACCTATTTCAAGACCGATGCCGAGGCACGCCAAATAGCCACTGCTTTATTATAATTATAATTTCATCGCACATCATTTAGATAGCATTCCATGGAAATATTCCTTATAAAACTCCTGCAGTTCATCCTCTCCATCTCCCTCCTGGTGCTCCTTCACGAAGGTGGTCACATGCTCGCCTCGAAACTCTTCGGCGTGCGCGTGGAGAAGTTCTTTATCTTCTTCGATGTCGCCATCGGCAAGTGGAGCGGCAAGCTCTTCAGTTTCAAACCCCGCAACAGCGATACCGAATACGGTATGGGCTGGCTCCCCCTTGGTGGCTACTGTAAGATAGCCGGCATGATCGACGAGAGCATGGACACGGAACAGATGAAGCGCGACCCGCAGCCGTGGGAGTTCCGAACGAAACCCGCCTGGCAGCGACTCATCATCATGGTGGCAGGTGTGACCGTCAACTTCGTTCTCGCGCTGTTCATCTATTCGATGATCATGTTCCATTGGGGCGACAGCTACATCCGTGTGGCTGATATGTCCATGGGTATGAAGTTCAACAACGAGGCTAAGTCGTATGGCTTCAAAGACCATGATGTCCTCCTTGGCACCAATATCCGCGCGTTCAAGGACTTCAACGCCGACGTCTTCCGCGACCTCTCCGAAGCCCAATACTGCGACGTGCTGCGTGGCGGCAAGAAGGTGCGCGTCAACCTGCCGGGCGACATCAACCTGCTCAACATGCTGAAGACGACGCCTAAGTTCGTCACGCCATTCGTCCCCGCCGTGGCCGACACGGTACTTCAACGGATGCCTGTGACTGAAGACAGCAAGGATTCGATCGAGACTCCGGCCTGGAAGATTGGCATGCGCAAGGGCGACAAGATCCTGGCTGTCAATGGCAAGGCTGTCGATTCATACAACGCGTTCACGGAAGCCATCGGTGTCATCAGCGATGAGCTCGCGGCAACAAGCTCCCACCGTGATAGTCTGAAACTGCGCACCGTGTCGCTCGTCATCGAAAAAGCCGGTGCCCAAGGTAAGACGGACACCGTAACGACGATGCTCACCCCCGATGCCAAGCTCGGCTTCGCCGTGGGCGGTCCCGACTATCTCTATCGCGACAAGGTGACTCACGTCAGCTACAGTTTCTTAGAGAGTTTCCCCGCCGGCATCAAATATGGTTGGGACGTGCTGGCAGGCTACGTGAGCGACATGAAATATGTCTTCACGGCAGAGGGCGCGAAGAGCTTGGGCGGCTTCGGTGCCATCGGCTCCCTCTTCCCGCAGACCTGGGACTGGCATGCGTTCTGGATGATGACCGCCTTCCTGAGCATCATCCTCGCCTTCATGAACATCCTTCCTATCCCGGCCCTCGATGGTGGGCATGTGCTGTTCCTGCTCTATGAGCTCATCACGCGCCGCAAGCCGTCGGAGAAGTTCCTCATACGTGCAGAGTATATCGGCATCACGCTCCTTGTCCTGCTGATGATCATCGCCAACCTCAACGACATCCTGCGCTGGATAGGAATCATGTCCTGATTTTACTTTTCAGCAGGCAAGTAGGAGGCACGGCGTCTCGCCGTGAAAGAATGTGCGTCGAGACGCCGCACCTCCTACTGCAAAGCCAGTGCTAACTATTTAGTTATATAGACACATAGATCGTGACACAACTGAGGCAGGATCGTGACACAGTTGGGGCAGGATCGTGACACAGTTGGGGCAGGATCGTGACACAGTTGGGGCAGGATCGTGACACAGACGAGGCGCGGATTTTTTTCACACGGATCCTAAGGATTTTAAGGATGGCTACGCTTTGCTACGCTGTAGGGGCGGGCCAATCTCGGAGTTCTTGGCACACTTACCCCTTAATCGCCCGTTGCCCCCCTGCCAACCTCTTGCGAAGCCTTTGCGCCCTCTGCGGCTTTGCGAGAGAAGAACAACTGCCGCAAGATGATTTTTTCTCGCCAAGCCGCAAAGGTCGCAAAGGAGAAGCATGAATATTTTTGCAACAGCTTTCCACGACGTATGCTTTTTAGCAGCGACTTTTCACGACTCTTCACGACTTATGCTCGCTGTCGCTCGCTTAGCGCCGAACTATGCTCTTCGTGTACATTCCGATCCTCTTGCAGGGCGCGGCCCTTGTGGCCGTCCGCCATGGCAGGGTAACCAATTTCACATCCGGGGTGCGGACGGCCACAAGGGCCGCGCCCTGCAAATGGACGATACGACACTCGAAAGACCGAAGGTCTCTCTGCGTTCTCTAATTCTCTGAAGCAATAACTCCGTGGCTCGATTATCTCCGCGGCTCTGCGAGAAAATATATACGTCGCTGCGAGAATCGACTTGCATCACAGCAAGGGTTTTATTTGTTTTTGTTTGAATTGGAACAGGATAGAATGTGAACCTCCACTCGTAACTCTTCTCCTAACTCCTATCTCCTAACTCTCTGATAGGTTAAAAAAAAATAATAATACAGCATTTTTATACCCCAAACAGCCATGAGTGCGTATTACTAATAAAAAAGAAAAGTTAAAACCATATTTAGTAAGGAGATTCAAACGACATGAAAAAACTGATGACCCTGGCACTGCTGATGCTTGTCACCCTCTTGGCTAACGCTCAGATGCTTGACCCGGTGAAGTTCTCTTCCACGTTGAAGACCAACAACACGGCAGAGGCCGAGATTATTTTCTCAGGTAAAATCGAAAAGGGATGGCACGTCTACAGCACGGGGTTGGGTGCTGACGGTCCTATCTCCGCCACCTTCAACGTCAACAAGCTCGACGGTGTTGAGCTCGTGGGAAAACTTCAGCCCCGTGGGCACGAGATCAAGAGTTACGACAAGCTCTTCGGCATGACCCTCCGTTTCTTTGAGGGCAGCGTGGAGTTCGTGCAGAAAGTGAAGTTTACCAAGCCCACCTACAAGATCGATGCATACCTCGAGTACGGTGCCTGCAACGACCAGAACTGCATGCCGCCGACGAGTGTCGACATCAAGAAAGCCGGCAAGAGCCCCGCGGTGTCCAATGACATAAAAAAAAACGACAGTCAGCAGGAAGGCATCCAAGAAGGTGAGGAGGCAGACGGCGCGGAAGCAGCAGCGTTAACAACTGCCGGCGATTCGCTGAAAGCCGACTCTATGGCTCAGGCCAATGCAGCCGTGGCAGCCTCGCTCTCTCAGGCTGACAAGGACGCGCTGTGGAAGCCGGTCATCAACCAGCTCCGGCAGTTTGGCGGCACCAACGACATTGCAAACCATTCACTGCTCTACATCTTTCTGATGGGAATAGTGGGTGGTTTGTTGGCATTGGTCATGCCCTGCATCTGGCCTATCATCCCGATGACGGTCAGCTTCTTCCTCAAACGCTCCAAAGACAACAAGAAACGCGGCGTGCGCGATGCCGTCATCTATGGCATCTCCATCGTCGTCATCTATCTTGCCCTGGGTATAGGCGTGACGGCGATCTTCGGTCCGTCTACGCTCAATGCGCTGTCCACCAACGCCGTATTCAACATCTTCCTCTTCCTGCTGCTCGTGGTCTTCGCCGTGAGCTTCTTCGGCTGGTTCGAGATCAAGCTGCCGGACAGCTGGGCCAACAAGGTGGACAACAAAGCCTCGAGCACCACGGGCCTCATCTCGATCTTCCTGATGGCCTTCACCCTCGTGCTCGTGAGCTTCTCCTGCACCGCGCCGATCATCGGCCTGCTGCTCGTACAGACCGTGACCTCGGGCGACTGGCTTGCTCCCGCCATTGGCATGTTCGGCTTCGCCATTGCCTTGGCCGTGCCTTTCGCCCTCTTCGCCATGTTCCCCACCCTGATGAAGAAGAGTCCGAAGAGCGGCTCGTGGATGGATCAGATCAAGGTCGTCTTGGGCTTTGTCGAGCTCGCCTTCTCACTGAAGTTCCTCTCCGTGGCAGACCTCGCCTACGGCTGGCACATCTTGGACCGTGAGGTGTTCCTCGCCCTGTGGATCGTCATCTTCGGTGCCCTCGGCGCTTATCTCGTGGGCTGGCTGAAGTTCCAGCAGGACGCTATCGGCGGAGACCTGCAGAAACCCATGCCGGTGCCCGCCATCATGCTCGGCCTCTGCTCCTTCGCCTTCGCCATCTACATGATCCCCGGTCTGTGGGGAGCTCCGTGTAAAGCGGTGTCGGCTTTCGCACCACCTATCACCACACAAGACTTCAACCTCAACAACCATGTTGTGGAGGCAAAATATAAAGACTATGAGGCAGGCATGGCCGCTGCCAAGGCAGAGGGCAAGCCAGTGATGATCGACTTCACCGGCTTCGGATGCGTCAACTGCCGTAAGATGGAGGCTGCCGTATGGACTGATCCGGCCGTGGCAGACAAGCTGGAGAAAGACTACGTGCTCATCTCGCTCTACGTGGATGACAAGACGAAATTGCCGAAGCCGATAGAGGTCACGCTCCCCAATGGTCAGAAGCGCACGCTGCGCACCGTCGGTGACAAGTGGAGCTATCTCCAGAGCAGTAAGTTCGGTGCCAACGCCCAGCCGTTCTACGTGACGCTCGACAATGAGGGTAACGTGCTCTCCGGCTCCTTCTCCTACAAGGAGGACATCCCGGCTTATCTCGACTTCCTCAACAAGGGCCTGGACGCTTACCGCGCTAAGAAATAACCATTGAATACGATCATCCATGCTTGACAAATCGATACGCGAACAAATCATTGAGCTGATCCATCAGCAGGTGGTGCCCGCCGTAGGCTGCACGGAGCCGATGGCGGTGGCTCTCTGTACGGCACGCGCCACGGAAGACTTAGGCAAGCGGCCGGAACATATCAAGGTGCTGCTCAGCGGCAACATGCTGAAGAACGCCATGGGCGTGGGCATTCCCGGAACAGGCATGATAGGGCTGCCTATCGCCGTAGCCCTCGGCGCCATCGTCGGCAAGAGCCAGTATCAGCTTGAGGTCATCAAAGACCTTACCCCCGAGACCCTCGAAGCAGGCAAACAGTTTATCAGTGATCCGAAACGTATCGACATCAAACTCAAGGAGAAGATCTCTGAGAAACTCTATATCGAGGTGACATGCACGGCGGGTGACGACGCTGCCACAGCCATCATCGCCGGCAATCATACCAACTTCGTCTACGAGGCGCGCAACGGTAAGGTGCTGCTCGACAAGCGCTGCTGTTCAGGCAAGGACACGCAGGAACAAACGCCGGATCTCAACATGAGGACCGTGTGGGAGTTTGCTGTCACGACACCGCTCGACGAGCTCCGGTTCATGCTCGCTGCCCGCGACTACAACATCCACGCGGCTGAGGAGAGCAGGAAAGGCAACTATGGCCACTGCCTCGGCAAGACTATCGACCGCCCGCTGAGCCACGGCATCTTCGGCGACTCCATCTTCTCGCATATCATCTCCGAGACGGCCCTCGCCTGCGACGCACGTATGGGAGGCGCCATGATTCCGGTCATGAGCAACAGCGGCTCCGGCAACCAGGGCATCTGCGCCACCAACCCCGTGGCAGTCTTCGCCAAGGAGAACGAGAACACCGAGGAGGAGCTGATCCGCGCCCTCACGCTCTCTCACCTCACGGCCATCTACATCAAGCAGAGCCTCGGCACGCTGTCGGCGCTCTGCGGATGTGTCGTGGCAAGCACTGGGGCGAGCTGCGGCATCGTCTACCTCATGGGCGGCGACTACAATAGGGTGTGCGCGGCGATCAAGAACATGGTGGCGAACCTCACCGGCATGATCTGCGACGGAGCCAAGCCCTCGTGCAGCATCAAGATCTGTTCGGGCGTGTCCTCGGCACTGCTCTCCGCCCTGCTCTCCATGCAGCACCATCAGGTGACATCGGCGGAAGGCATCGTCGACGACGATGTCGACAAGAGCATCCATAACCTCACGTCTATCGGCAAAGAGGCCATGAACCCCACAGACGACATGGTGCTCGACATCATGACACATAAAAATAATTGCTGAAACGAATAATAAAAAGCAACGCAAGTCGTTATTAATAGATAAGATTTGTAATTCTCTCTTATATTCACTTTTTTGCCCGGACGAACAATGCGTCACCCAAATTTAATCTGTTCGGCAGTCTATTCTGCCCCAATCGCATGAAACCCTTGCTGTGATGCACGTCGATTCTCGCAGCGGCGTATATTCCTTCTCGCAGAGCCGCGGAGATAATTGAGCCGTGGAGTTATTGCTTCTGAGAATTAGAGCACGCAGAGAGACCTTCGGTCTTGGGAGAAGTTCACATAGATGAACCAACACTGTTCTCGCAGTATATCTCCTCATACGCTCCACATACTCTCCATACAGACCGAAGGTCTCTCTGCTCTCTCCTCATAAGGCCGAAGGCCTCTCAGCGATCTCAGCCTCTCACACGTATCATCTCTGCGGCTCAATAAGCTCTGCGGCTCTGTGTGAAATGTCTGATAATCAAGGGCAGCATTTGGTCTCAACAAAGAAGTGACGAAGTCGGGACGTGTCAGTGCAGGGAAGGGCTTCATGCCCTTCCTGCACTGGGTATGCGTCACCCTATATCACCTAAATATCCTTGCAAGTGCTTGATTATCAATGGCAGTTTTTATTTCAATAAAAAAGTGACGAAGTTAGGAAAAGAAATACCCATTTGCAGTAGCTGCCATGTGGGACGGCCACCGCAAACGGGTTAAAAGTAAACAAAAACCTGTTCTACTCCCCCAACTTCCTCCACACCTCTAAGAAGGCGGGATGCTCAAGCTTCTTGTCGAAGCTCACTTTGATGCCGGCTTCCGTCAGCTTGTCGTAAGCCTGTTGGGAGATATACTCGGCATAAACCTCGACGACACCGCCCTCGACCATCATCGAAGCCGCGGAGCGACCCACAGCCTTAGCGGCCACCTTGGCGTCGTAGAGCAGCTCCGGCTCATCGTTCATAATGTTGTACAGACGGCGCACGCCCTGGCCGTCGAAGGTGCGGATGCGCCCGTCGTGAAGGACGACAAGCGTGTGTTGGTCATCGCGGAGCGTATTTATGAGATCCTGCATCATAGCGCTTTCAGATTTTATGATTGTTTGATGTGGCAAATATAAGCAAAAGTTTTGATATAAACTGTCATTGAATAAGAAAAAGTGACACGCATGAGCAAGAATGATAATTATTTCCTAATTTTGCAGTGAGAACATCATTGTTACCATGCGACATTCTTTTCTTTTCTTATTCATCTTCTCCCTCTTCTTCGTCTCTTGTAACCACGAGGAGACCACCAAGCCGTACGCCTTCCACAACGACGTACTGCTCAAGACGACCCCTGTCAAGGACCAGGGACAGAGCGGACTGTGCTGGGTCTATGCCATGCTCGCCACGATAGAGACGGAGCGGCTGCAGCTCGGCGACTCCGTGAACCTCTCGCCCGACTGGCTCGCACGCCTGTGGCTCCAGGAGCAGGCACACACCTATTATCTCACTCGCGGCCGCACAAAGGTGTCGCTGCGCGGCATGATGCCGATGACACTGCATCTCATGGACCGGTACGGCATCGAGCCTTTCGACAGTTATCATCCCTTTGGAGCCTTGAGCTACAACGCCCTGACGAAAGCGACGATGCAGGTGGCGCGTGCCTCAACAAGTCTGCGGATGCTCGACAACCGGCTCGGCGATGTCCTCGACAAACAGATAGGCTATCTGCCTCCCACGCTCTTCATGCTCGGCATGGGCTATACGCCCCGGCAGTTTGCACAGAGCGTCTGTCTCCCCGGTGACTACGTAGCCCTGACAAGTTTCACGCACCATCCTTTCGGCAAACCGTTTGTCTTAGAGTCACCCGACAACCGGATGCTCGACCGTTTTTATAATATCCCTATCGACAAGCTGATGAGAACGATCATCGGCGCCTTGCGCCATGGCCACCCCGTATGCTGGGAGGGCGACATCTCTGAGCCGGGCTTCAACTTCTCCAAGGGCATCGCCACGCTCTCCGACGAAGGCCATACGCCCACGCAGCAGGAGCGGCAGCGTGCCTTCGAACAGTTCCAGACGACCGACGACCATTGCATGGAACTGTGTGGACTGGCGCACGACAACCAGCACCACCTGTTCTTCATCGCGAAGAACTCATGGGGCACCCGCAACCCCTACGCCGGATTCATGTATCTGAGTTACAACTACGTGCGAATGAAGACGATCGCAGTGATGGTCAGTCAGCGCCAGTAAGACCTTTCACACTACAAGAAGAAACTTTATCCGCAAACCGCCGCATAAGTGGGAAATAATTGGTAACTTTGCAAGTAAAACGCAATAAAGCAATTATGGGAAAAGTAATATTGACCGGCGACCGTCCCACAGGCCGCCTTCATCTTGGTCACTATGTGGGCAGTCTGCGCCGCCGTGTAGAACTTCAGAACGAGGGCGACTTCGACCGCATGTTCGTCTTCATGGCTGATGTCCAGGCACTGACCGACAACGCTTCCAACCCCGATAAGATCCGTGAGAACATCGTCAACGTCGCCCTCGACTACCTCTCCGCAGGCCTCGACCCCACGAAATGCACCCTCTATATCCAGAGCCGCATCCCCGAGCTCGCCGAGCTGACGGTCTATCTGATGAACATTGTCTCCGTGAGCCGTGTGCAGCGCAACCCGACCGTGAAGACCGAGGTCAAGCTCCGCGGCTTTGAGAACGACTCCATCCCCTTGGGCTTCTTCTGCTATCCTGTCTCCCAGGCTGCCGACATCGCCTGCTTCAAGGCTACGACCGTGCCTGCCGGTGAGGACCAGGAGCCGATGTTGGAACTGACGCGTGAGCTCGTGAACCGCTTCAACAAGCTCTATGCGCCCGTACTCGTAGAGCCGCAGATCATGCTCCCCACGAACG
The DNA here is from genome assembly GCA_900315955.1 of uncultured Prevotella sp. GTDB lineage: Bacteria > Bacteroidota > Bacteroidia > Bacteroidales > Bacteroidaceae > Prevotella. Next base: position 9,499 of record ONBC01000029.1, on the reverse strand, counting down.
CTACGGCACGCCGGCTGCCCGGCACCGACGGCAAGGAGAAGATGTCGAAGAGCCTCGGCAACTGCATCTACCTCTCTGATGATGCCGACACCGTATGGCAGCAGGTCAAGGGGATGTACACCGACCCGACACACCTCAACGTCTCCGACCCCGGACACGTAGAAGGCAACGCTGTGTTCACCTATCTCGATGCCTTTGCCACCGATCAGGACTTTGCCGACTTCTGGCCGGAGTTCAAGAACCTCGACGAGCTGAAGGCGGCCTATGAGCACGGAGGCATCGGTGACATGAAATGTAAGAAGATGCTCAACAAGGTCATCAACCGCATGCTCGACCCCATCCGTGCACGTCGCGCCGAGTATGAGAAGGACATCCCCGAGATCTTCAATATCCTCAAGACCATGGACGAGGTGCGCAAGGCTATGCGTATCGACTATTTCGAGGATGAGGAACTGATTAAGGAACAGACAGCTAAGTTCAGTGGAAAATAATCACCCATACGAGATCATGGCGCCCGTGGGCAGCCGCGAGTCATTGGCGGCGGCTGTCCAGGCTGGTGCCGACTCCGTCTATTTCGGCGTGGGACAGCTCAACATGCGCTCCCACTCCGCCAACCACTTCGATCTCAACGACCTCGACTACATCGTCGCCACATGCCGGGCGCATGACATCAAGACCTATCTCACGGTCAACACCATCATCTACGACGAGGATGTGGAGACGATGCACACCATCATTGATGCAGCCGTCAGAGCCGGCGTGTCTGCCGTCATCGCCTCCGACGTGGCGGTGATGACCTACTGCCGCGAGAAAGGCATGGAGGTGCACCTCTCCACGCAGCTCAACATCAGCAATGTGGAGGCGCTGAAGTTCTATGCCCAGTTTGCCGATGTCAGCGTCCTGGCCCGCGAGCTGAACATGAAGCAGGTGAAGCATATCCATGAGGAGATCATCCGGCAGAATATCTGCGGACCCTCTGGCAGGCAGATCCGCATCGAGATGTTCTGTCACGGCGCCCTCTGCATGGCGGTATCGGGCAAGTGCTACATGAGCCTGCACGCCGCCAACCGCTCCGCCAACCGCGGACAGTGCGTGCAGATATGCCGACGCAGCTACACCGTCACCGACAATGAGACGGGCAACCAGTTGGAGATAGACAACAAATATATCATGAGCCCGAAGGACCTCAAGACCGTGCGCTTCATCGACAAGATGATGGATGCGGGCGTGAGGGTGTTCAAGATTGAGGGGCGTGCCCGCGGACCTGAATATGTCTATACTGTCGTAACCTGTTATAAAGAGGCTATCCAGAGTGTGCTCGACGGCACCTTCACCGAAGCCAAGAAAGATGCCTGGGACCAGCGGCTCGCCACCGTCTTCAACCGCGGCTTCTGGGACGGCTACTACCAGGGACAGACCTTAGGCGAATGGAACAAGGCGTACGGATCGCTCGCCACGGAGAAGAAGACGCTTATAGGAGTCGTGAACAAATTCTTCTCCCGCCTCAGCGTGGGCGAGATTGCGGTGCAGGCCAGCACCTTCAAGAAGGGCGACAAACTGCTCATCACGGGTCCGACGACGGGGGCGATGTATCTCCATGCCACGGAGATTCACGACGACAACGGGCCCATCGACGAGGCGGTGCAGCACACCCTCGTCTCCGTGCCCGTGCCCGGCAAGGTGCGTCCCAACGACAAGGTCTTCAGAATTGACCCGGCATAACAATGGCACATCACGGCGGCACAAGCACCGCCCCGTGACAGCCACCCCTGAAAGAAGATATCATCATGAAAACAATTAATGAATTGCAGGACGAGGTCATCGAGGAGTTCAGCGACTTCGACGACTGGATGGACAAATACCAGATGCTCATCGACCTGGGCAACGACCTCGAGCCCCTGAACGAGAAATATAAAACAGAGCAGAACCTCATCGATGGCTGCCAGAGCCGTGTGTGGCTTCAGTGCGACTATGTCGACGGCAAACTCGTGTTCACCGCCGACAGTGATGCCCTCATCGTGAAAGGCATCATCGCGCTGCTCATCCAGGTTCTCAGCGGTCACACGCCGACGGAGATCCTCGAGGCCGACCTTTACTTCATCGACAAGATAGGTTTGCGCGAACACCTCTCCCCCACCCGCAGCAATGGTCTGCTGGCTATGGTGAAGCAGATCAAGGCGTATGCATTAGCCTATAGTGTGAAATAAATACATTATAGATGCGAAAACTCAAGACCATAGAGATGCACCGGCTGACGGTGGACGAGTTTAAGGCCGCTGAGAAGCTGCCGCTGATCGTCGTGCTCGACAATGTGCGGTCGCTCTACAACGTCGGCAGCGTGTTCCGTACCGCCGATGCCTTCCGCGTGGAAGCCGTGTGGCTCTGTGGTGTGACGGGCTGTCCCCCGAACGCGGAGATCCACAAGACAGCACTCGGAGGCGAGGACAGTGTCGACTGGCGTTATTTCAAGGACACGCAGGAGGCGGTGCGCGAACTGCACGACAAGGGTTATTTCGTATGGAGCGTCGAGCAGGTCGAAGGGTCGACGAAGCTCGACAAGTTAGCTGACAGTGCGCTTTACCAACATGGTGCCCCGGCTGCCGTCATCCTCGGCAATGAGGTCAAGGGCGTGCAACAGAGCGTCGTGGACATGAGCGACGGCTGTCTCGAGATCCCGCAGTATGGCACGAAGCACAGTCTCAACGTAAGCATCACGGCGGGAATCGTTATATGGGAGTTTGCAAAAAGAAGATAGAGAATGATGTATGACATTTGCAGCATAGGCCACATCACCCGTGACAAGATCGTCACACCCGACAAGACCGTCTACATGGCTGGCGGCACCTCGTTCTATATGACCTACGGCATGAGCCATCTGCCACGGAAAGTGAGCTATCAGCTCGTGACGAAGGTCGGAGAAGAGAGCCAGGCGGATATAGAGAAGATTAAACGGTTAGGCTTGGATACCATTTGTTATCCGAGTCGCCACACCGTATTCTTCGAGAATATCTATGGCAATGATTTCAACGGACGCACGCAGAAGGTGCGCGCCAAGGCTGATCCGTTCACCCTCGAGGATGTTAAAACGTTACAGGCAAAGATTTTCCATCTTGGCTCGCTCCTTGCCGACGACTTCGCCCCGGAGGTGGTGGAATATCTTGCTACCCAAGGCACGGTGTCTATCGATGTGCAAGGTTATCTGCGTGAGGTCGTAGGCGAGGATGTGCGCGCCGTGGCCTGGAAAGACAAAGAGCGCGTGCTGCGCTGCACGGGTATCCTAAAACTCAATGAGAGCGAGATGGTATCGATAGCGGGAAGCAGCGATACCCACGAGGTAGGGAAACGTCTGGCAGCCATGGGCGTGCGCGAGGTGGTGATGACCCTCGGCAGTTATGGTGCCGTCATCTACGATGGTAACAGGTTTTATGATATCCCGCCTTACCAGCCCGAGGCCGTTGTCGATGCCACGGGCTGCGGCGACACGTTCTCCACTGGTTATCTGTGGTGCCGCGTGCAAGGGATGGATATCGAAGAGGCGGGGCGCTTCGCTTCCGCCATGTGCTCCCTCAAGCTGGAGCACTCCGGCCCGTTCGACGGAACGATAGAAGACATCAAGCGCCGAATGCTAAGTGCCGGGTGCTGAGGGGTGACAGGGGTAGCGCCCGTTCAGTAAGCAGCCGCTGTGCGGCTGCCGCCCGCTGCACCCTTCTTCGCAGCCTTTCCTTTTCTCGCAGCCTCCCTATTTCCGCCCGAAGTCGGCAGGGATATCTCCCCACTGCCGCGTCTGCCACTGGATAATGGGTGTTTTCACAGCATGCGTGCGGAGCCATTTCTCCGCACGCGCAATAATGGCGAAAAGAGGCTCCGTGCGCTCACTTCGCTCCAAATTGGTCTTACAGTGTTTCTTCTTCACCCATAAGATGGCATTGTAAGAATCGGAATAGATCGTCTTGTCCGTGATACCTTGCTTGTCCAAGAGTGCCAGAGCGTGCACAATAGCAAGAAACTCTCCGATATTATTCGTACCATAGATTGTTGAGCCATCGGGATAGTAAGGTCCGAAATGGAAGAGTTGTCGGCCTGTCTCCAGGTCGACACCCTGATATTCCATGGGTCCCGGGTTGCCGGAGCAAGCCGCGTCGACAGCCCAGGATTTATTCAAATGCGGTCCTCCCATGGGCTTTACATTCTTTCCGGCACTTCGATGCCGAGCAGCTCCATGGCGTTCTTGATGGTCTTTCCCACGTTGCGGGCGAGCTTCAAACGGAACGCCTTCTCTGCATCGGTGTCAGCGGAGAGGATGCTGTAATCGTGATAGAACTGGTTGAAGAGCTTCGTGAGCTCATACGTGTAGTTGGCTATGCCGGCAGGGTTGTAGTTCTGTCCTGCATCCGCCACAGCCACCTTGAAAGCATCGAGCTTCTGGATAAGCTCCACCTCCTTGGCGTTGGGTGCATAGTCGGCAGCCTCCGCCAGCGCCGTGCCCTGGCTCTTACGCAGGATCGACTGGATACGTGCATACGTGTACTGGATGAAGGGACCCGTGTTACCATTGAAATCGATCGACTCAGCAGGATTGAACAGCATGTTCTTGCGGGCATCAACCTTCAGAATGAAATACTTCAGGGCACCCAGACCCACGATGCGGGCGATCTCCTGCTTCTCAGCCTCGGAGAACTCCTTCGACTGTCCATGCTCCTCGCTCGTCTTGCGGGCATCGCTGATCATGGAGGCGATGAGGTCGTCGGCATCCACCACCGTTCCCTCACGGCTCTTCATCTTACCGTTCGGCAGCTCCACCATACCGTAGGAGAAATGGACGAGATCCTTGCCCCATTTGAACCCGAGGCGGTCGAGAAGGAGGGAGAGCACCTGGAAGTGATAGTTCTGCTCGTTACCCACGACGTAGATCATCTTGTCGATGGGATAATCGTTGAACCGCATCTCTGCCGTGCCGATGTCCTGAGTCATATAGACGGTGGTACCGTCGGAGCGGATGAGGAGCTTCTGGTCGAGCCCTTCCTTCGTAAGGTCCGCCCAGATACTGCCGTCCTCCTTCTGATAGAAGAGTCCTTTCTTCAAGCCCTCCATCACCTTGCGCTTACCCTCGAGGTACGTGTTGCTCTCATAATAGATCTTGTCGAAGCTCACGCCAAGGGCTTTGTAGGTCTCGTCGAAACCGGCATAGACCCAACTGTTCATCTTCGCCCAAAGGTCGCGGATGTCCTTGTCGCCGGCCTCCCACTTGACGAGCATGTGGTGCGCCTCCTGGATGAGCGGTGCCTCCTGCTCGGCTTTCTTTTTGGCCTCGTCCTCGGACAGGCCTTCTGCCACATATTTCTTCTCGAGCTCAGCACACTCCTCCTTATAATGCTTGTCGAAAAGCACATAGAAGTCACCGATGAGATGATCGCCTTTCTTGCCCGTCGACTCCGGTGTGCAGCCGTTGCCCCACTTGATCCAGGCAAGCATCGACTTCATGATATGAATGCCACGGTCGTTGACGATATTCGTCTTCACCACGTGGTTGCCGTTGGCCTCCAGGATCTTCGCCAGGCTCCAGCCCAAGAGGTTGTTACGCACGTGACCAAGGTGCAGCGGCTTGTTGGTGTTGGGCGATGAATACTCCACCATGATGAGCGGCGCGTCCTTCGTGACAGCCTTCTCACCATAATGGGGATCACGGTCGATGTCGTCGAGCAGTCCCAGCCATGCCTCAGGGGCGATGACGAGATTGAGGAAACCACCCACGGCATTGTATCCTGCCACCGCCTTGCAGTCGCTGACAAGCTTCTCTCCGATCTCCTGCGCCGTGTCCTGCGGCTTCTTGTGTGACATCTTCAGGAAGGGGAAGACAACAAGCGTGACGTTACCCTCAAAGCCGGGCTTCGTCTTCTGCAGCTGTACCATCTTCTCAGGTACATCCTGACCATAGAGCGCTTTCACGGTGGCTATCACCGATGAGCTGATTTCTTTCTCAATATTCATATCTATTCTATTTTTGTAATCGGAATAACTAAATATATGATGTAATATATAATAATGTGTGGTCTTATGTATATTACGATGCATTTCCGTTGCAAAGTTACCAAAATATCATGGAATATTGGCGCTAATCAACCTATTAAATGTCCGTTAACCTAACATTTTATATAAAAAATACAAACAGAAGACAGAAAGTCATTATAATATTTTGTTTATATCAAAGAAATTGATTAATTTTGTTTCATATTGAAAACTGTACGTCAAAAAATCGAAAGTACTTGCTAACTTATATAAAGCCATTCGATTCACAGAAATAGTGCAGACTGATCATAAAAGCAAACCATTAAGAACTAATACAGAAATAAAACAGAACTAAAACAGAAATGAACAAGAAAGAAGACGTTTACAGTAGTTTAGGCCCTCAACGCAAGAAGTTTATGGGCTGGCAGGCCCGTACGATACTTGTGTCGATGTTGGGCTATGCCATGTTCTACTTCGTACGCAAGAACTTCTCTTTAGCCATGCCGGGGCTGACCGGCGAATATGGCATCTCCAACAAGAGCTTTGGCTGGATCTTGTTTTGCGGCTCTTTGGTCTATGGCACGTCTCGATTTATCAATGGCTACGTCGTTGACCGTGTGAAAGGACGCATCGTCATGGCGCTCGGCCTGTTGCTTTGTGCCATCGCCAACTTTGCTTTCGGCTTTGGCGTGAACCTCAGCACTTGGCTGACGGGGACCGACCATGGTCCAGACTTCACGTCGATGCTCATCCTTATCATGGGCATCGTCATTATCTTCAACCAGTATTGCCAGGGAATGGGTTATCCTCCCTGCGCCCGCATCCTGCCCCACTGGATCCATCCGTCGGAGCTGGCCACAAAGATGTCCATCTGGAACACGTCCCACTCGGTAGGCGCGGCCTTGGCCGTCATTGTCTGTGGCACGATCATGGGATCCTTAGGCACCGACATGAGTTCCAACACCGCTGTCGTGGCACGCATAACACAAAACCTGACCAACAACAGCGTGGCCAATGCCTCGGCACAAGCACTCAACTATGCGGCACATGTAGGTGCCTGGAAATGGTGCTTCTGGATTCCTGCCATCATCGCACTCTGTGGATCAGCATTCATCTTCCTCGGCCTACGCGATGAGCCCAAAGAAGTAGGACTTCCAGACCTCCCTGGTACGTCCCTCGGCAATATCGACGTAAAAAACAAGAAAGACCGTAAAAAGTTTGAGAAGGTCATGGTATGGAAGAACCGTTGGGTATGGACCTTCTGCATCGCCAACCTCTTTGTCTATATCGTTCGCATGGGCATCCTCGACTGGGGGCCCAAATTCCTCACGGAGAGCCGCGGTCTTGATATCTCGCAGGCAGGCTGGACCGTCGCCGCTTTCGAGATTGCCGGAATCTGCGGCACGCTCTTCGCCGGGTGGGCTACCGACCATATCTTCAAGGGCAAAGGCCACCACATGTGTGTAGCCTGCATGGCCGGAGCAGCCCTGTTCATGACCATCTTCCGTGCATTGCCCCACAGTGCCAGCCTCTCCCTGACAGCAGCCGTACTTGTGGGAGCCGGTTTCTGCATCTATGGTCCTCAAGCACTTATCGGCATCGAACTTGGTAAACAAGCTACGAAGGAAGCATCAGCAAGAGCCAACGGCATAGCGGGCATCTTAGGATATATCGGTTCCGGCCTCTCTGGACTGCTTGTCGGTTACGTAGCCGACATCTACGGTTGGACACGTGTCTTCGAAACGATCATCGCTGTGGCGGTCATCGGTATGTTCATCTTCATCTCCATGTGGAAAGCACCCCGCGACGGCTATGAGCGCGCAGAGCAAATTAAATATGATAATTGAGCAACCAACATTCAACACTCAACACTCAACATTCAACACTTAACATTCAACACTTAACATTCAACACTTAACATTAGAAACCGGATTGTAACATTGTTGAAAACCTATCGTAATATTTTATCAATAATTTTGCATCTAAAATAATAATATAACAGTACGAATATGAAGAAACAACATCATGTAAAGATTGCCGTCACAGCACTGTCACTCTTTACAACGGTGACAGCGTTCGGTCAAACGGTGAAAGTCACCGGGCGTGTACTTGACACCGACGGCTCTACCCCCATGGTAGGAGTGACCGTACAGCAGAAAGGCGCCAAGACGGGAACGGTGACAGACATTGACGGCAAATTTACCCTTACCGTAAACGGGCAGAACCCTTCTCTCAGCTTTTCTTACCTCGGCTATCAGACCACTACACTTTCTGTTTCCGGCAACAAGAAAGACATCCGCGTCATCATGAAGCCCGAATCCAAAAGCCTCAACGAAGTGGTGGTCACGGCGCTTGGCATCAAGCGTGAAGAGAAGTCATTAGGCTACTCCGTTTCTAAACTTGACAACAAAGAACTCACGAAAGGTATTTCCGGCAACTGGCTCGAGCAGATGAACGGTAAGGTTGCCGGCTTGCAGATGTCGCAGGCAGGCACCGGTCCTCTTGGTACCATGCGTGTCACGCTCCGTGGAGACCACTCTCTCAATCATGGCAACAATGGTGCGCTCTTCGTCGTAGACGGTGTGCCCATCCAGTCAGGAACGGTGGCTACAGGAAGTGGTGCTACCTACAACAATACCGATGCACCTGTCGACTTTGGTAACGGCGCTTCGGATATCAACCCCGATGATATCGAGTCGGTGACAGTGCTGAAAGGTGCTGCGGCTACTGCCCTTTATGGCTCGGCTGCCGGCAACGGCGCTATCGTCATCACCACCAAGGGCGGTGGCAACGTAAAGAAATGGGGCGTATCGCTCAGCTCTTCCCTCGTCTGGGAGGTTGCCAGCTACTGGCCCGACTTCCAAAAGGAATACGGCTCGGGGTCGGACATGGGCCTCAGTCCCTATGCCATCCATGACGTGAAAGCCACAGAGTCGACAGCAGGCTTGGCACAGAGCTCCAACTATTCACGCTACAGTTTCGGTGAAAAGTTCGGAGCGGGAAAGACGCGCTATCAATACAACTCCTACGACTGGGAGACCGGCATGTGGACACCTACGCCTTGGGAATATCAGGACGACTGGTATACCGGATTCTTCCAGACGGGCACGACGTTGCGCAACAACGTCTCCATCACGGGCGGCAACGGCAAAGGCACATCCGGCCGTCTCAGCTTCACCGACACGCGCAACAACTGGATCACCCCAAACACAGGCTTTGTAGACGATGCCGTATCTTTTGGCTTCGACAGTCCTGTGAGCAAGCGGATCAAGATCAGCTCACGTGCCAACTTCATCAACCGCCGGAGCGACAACCTGCCAGCAAGCGGCTATTCGGCTGCCAACCCGATGTATCAGCTTGGCATGGGCTACAACACCAACTCCATCGAAGACTGGAAAAGCGAATACTTCAACGGAAGATTCACGAAGGAGAACATGGAGAAAGGCTTGACCGTCTACCGATCGGACAAGTCGTTCAACCCCTACCGCACGGC
>ONBC01000050.1 GCA_900315955.1 uncultured Prevotella sp. | reverse complement strand
GAAAATGAGTGGCCAAACACCGCCAAAATACAATATTGTAAAGAGTTTTCATTCAACTCTTAACGCTAAAAACTGACCGCACTTGCTCCGGAATGCGTAAGCTACTTCTTTAGTTAGTCAGAAGGTGCAAGTTATTGATATCAAGAGTCTTCTGGAACTTAGGTTGCGGTTTGATGTAGGATAAAGGAGATATACAACATACAGAAACCATGAAAGACTTAACATTCAGTTGCGGTTTGATGTAGGATAAAGGAGATATACAACAGGGGGGCATGGGGTGAAGGCAAGACGCAGTTGCGGTTTGATGTAGGATAAAGGAGATATACAACCCCATCCAGTGCTGGAGGTTGACGATTGGGTTTCGGTTTGATGTAGGATAAAGGAGAAATACAACCGGTGCTGACTGCTCTCTCGCTGCCTCCCGGTTGCGATCTGATGTTGGATAAAGGAGTTGTGCAACAACTTGGCTTAGATGACACCGTATGGGCTGTCCCGCGGTCAGAGATTGAACGTAATCCAAACTTGACTCAGAACGACGGTTGGAATTAGACAGACAAATTATTAAGAAAATGAATACATTATCGAAAACATTCATAGCTGTTCTTCTAAGTGGTGGAGCTTATGCTGCCATCGCTTGTGCGGCCACAGCTTGTTCCGCGAGCCCTATAACAGGCATCACGGAAGCGAAGACGTACAGGAATCCGCTCATTGACACCAGCCTGCCCGATCCTACCGTGATCCGGGCCCAGGACGGTTGCTGGTACCTCTATGCCACGGAGGACATCAGAAACACGCCTGTCTACAAGTCGGAAAACCTTGTCGACTGGTCGTTTGTAGGCACCGCCTTTACCGACGAGACACGCCCGAAGTGGAACCCGAAGGGCAATCTTTGGGCACCCGACATCAACTATATCAACGGCCAGTATGTGCTCTATTATGCCAAATCGGAATGGGGAGGCGAGTGGACCTGCGGCATTGGGGTAGCTACGGCTGCCAGGCCGGAAGGCCCTTTCACAGACCATGGCTGCATGTTTACCAGTGAGCAGATAGGTGTAAGAAACTCCATCGATGGGTTCTACATCGAGGACAGCGGGCATAAGTATCTCTTCTGGGGCAGCTTCCATGGCATTTATGGTATCGAGCTTTCCGACGACGGTCTGTCGGTCAAAGCCGGCGAGAAGCCGAAGCAGATAGCCGGCACGTTCATGGAGGGCACTTATATCCATAAGCATGGTGGTTACTACTATCTTTTCGGTTCAGCAGGCACTTGTTGCGAGGGAGACAAGAGCACATACCGCGTTACGTACGGTCGTTCAAAGAATCTTTTCGGACCTTATGTGGACAAGCAGGGGCGACGACTGATGGATAACCATTACGAGGTGATGATTAAAGGCAGTGATGCCGTTGCCGGACCCGGCCACAATGCTGAGTTTGTGACGGACGACTTGGGTCAGGACTGGATCATCTACCATGGTTTCAAGCGTTCGGATCCCGATGCCGGCAGGGTAGTGTGGATGGATCGTGTAGAGTGGATAGACGGCTGGCCTCATGTGGCAGAGAATCGTCCCTCGACAGTCTCTGAAAGTCCGGCGGTCGGAAATATCCTGCTGGCCGATCCTACCATCTTCAGAGACAAGGACACTTATTATCTTTATGGCACTTCTTCTCCCGATGGATTCCTCGTCTATCAGTCGAAGGACTTGAAGCACTGGGAAGGCCCTTGTGGGGCTTCCGGAGGGCTGGCCTTGAAGCGCGGGGATGCTTTTGGCACGACAGGCTTCTGGGCTCCGCAGGTGTTCAAGATGAAAAATAAATACTTTATGGCTTACACGGCCAATGAGCAGATCGCCTTTGCCGAGAGTGACAGTCCGCTGGGGCCATTCCGGCAGAAGGAGATCGCACAACTCCCTGCCAGGGGGAAAGAGATCGATCCCTTTGTCTTCTTCGACAAGGGCAAGGCTTATCTTTATCACGTGCGCTTGCAGGACGGCAACCGTATCTTTGTGGCGGAACTGAATAAGGACTTTAAGTCGGTGAAGGAGAATACCGCGCGCGAGCTTATCCATGTCAATGCTGACGGGTGGGAGAACACGTCCAAGACCCAATGGGGCGTGTCGGAAGGTCCGACGGTCGTCAAGGAAGGCAAGACTTACTATCTGTTCTATTCCTGCAACGATTTCCGCAGCCCCGATTATGCGGTCGGTTATGCCACAGCCGACAATCCGATGGGTCCTTTTGTCAAGCACGGCGAGCCGCTTATCACGCGCCGTCTGATCGGTGCTAACGGAACAGGCCATGGCGACTTCTTTGTCGATAGGGAGGGCAAGATGGAATATGTGTTTCATACGCATGCCAGCCGTTCACAGGTCAGCCCGCGTAAGACAGCCGTCGTTCAGCTTCAGTTTGATGGAAAAGACTTCAAGATTGTTGAGGGGACGGACCGGTATCTGAGAACCGACGAATGATCGTAACATAAATTAGGGACATCATTTGTTATCCAAGTGGAGCGATGCCGTGTTCGGCTCGTCGACTTGTCCGGGTGGTGGGGAACGGTGATGATCACCGGTTCTCCACCACTTTTAAGTAGCTGGCGGATCCTGCCTCGTACGTGTCACGATCCTGCCTCAACTGTGTCACGATCCTGCCTCAACTGTGTCACGATCCTGCCTCAACTGTGTCACGATCCCGCCTCATCTGTGTCACGATCCTGCCTCGTCCGTGTCACGATCCTGCCTCATACGGGGCAATGTCACCATTATGCTTTTCTTGTTACAATGGGAGCAGGGATGTTATGGTATTGTTACTTTTCTCAAAAGAAGTCTAAATTGAAGCGAGCCGGTTAAACTTTAGCATCTTTTCTGCTTCAAACAATCAGTCGCGACAAGAATATTAATAGCGAATACGGGAAACGTATTCCATCAACAAGAAAGATTATGAAGAAGATTATGTTCACAATGGCTGTGGCTCTGATGATGACGGGCGCAGTCTTCGCACAGAGTAGTAACAAGCAAGGCGAGAAGCCTACGCAGGAACAGATGGCGCAGCGCATGACGGAACGGATGGTGAGTGCCTATGGTCTCAGTGACGCTCAGAAAACCGAGTTGTTGGCGCTGAACAGGAAGTATGCGGGCAAGTTCCCTATGGGCGGTCAGCGTGGCGGACGCCGAAATGGCCAGGGCAAGAACGGCAACGCACAGACAGGTGTCAAGACAGACGCTCAGACCGGTGCTACCCGGCAGGCTATGTCTCAGGAAGAACGGACAAAGCGTCGTCAGGAGATGCAGGCGAACCGTGAGGCTTACACGAAGGAGCTGAAGGCGATCTTCACCGATGCTCAGTATCAGAAATACACGGAAAACGAAAAGAACCGCAGGCAGCAACGCCGTGAGCGTTCCTCTGTAAATAAAGAGTAAGCTAAATACAAGCATACCCGCTTCAACGGCTCGCGCCTGTCGAAGCGGGTATGACTGTTTTGTTGTCGGCTTACCTGTTAACAATCTATTTCGTTGTCGGGTTTGACTTCACACCGACTATTCCGGCAAACTTGTCGTCAAGATAGAATGTTGCAGTGAGCGTATCTTTCTTGATAGCGTACTTCAAGGTGATCATATTGAGCTTTGCCGTGCGGGGCTGGTACTTGATCAGGCCTTTTACCAATCGCGTTGTCTGGGCTCGCTTGTGCATGGCCTCTAACATCGAGTCGGTGAGATGGAGCGTAGAGTCGACATTCGACCAGGCGATGTAGTCGACATCAGTCAGCGCCATCTGCTCCGACATGAAGTCCTTGACATGTCCTTTCGCCGTGTAGCTGTTGCCGCACGACGAGAAGACAGCCAACATCATCAGGAAGCCAAGACCTGCACAAAGCATTCGACTGTACTTCCGAACTTCTGTACTTCCGGACTTCAGCACTTTTGCACTCCCGTACTTCCGTACTTCAGAACTTCTGACAATCATTTCTTAGGAATATTCTTCAGTATCTCAAGAAGATGATCCCATACCATTTGTACGGTCGGGATCAGGAGGCACTCGTCGGGCGTATGCACGTTGTGCAGTGTCGGGCCGAAGCTCACCATGTCGAGGTTGGGATATTTCTCGGAGAAGAGTCCGCACTCCAGTCCGGCATGTATGCCGCGCACGACAGGATCTTTGCCGAAGAGCTTGCGGTAAGCCTCCTTGGCGATGCGCTGGAGCTGAGAGCCATGCTTCGGCTGCCAGGCGGGATAGCCGTCGGTCTGCTCCACATCGGCACCGGCAAGCTCATAAGCAGCCTTCACGGTGTTGCAGATGTTCGTCAGGTTCGACGTGACGTTGGAGCGCTGCGAACTTATCACCACGACCTTGTCGTCCTCGCTCTGCACGCTTGCCACGTTGCTTGAGGTCTCGACCATCCATGCCAATTCCTTGTCCTGACACATCGCGAAGACCCCGTTGTCGACAGCCTGCAAAGCACTGATGAGGCGGCGGCTGACATCCTCAGGCATGACCTTCTGGGCATCGCAGCTCTCTAAGCTCCACTCCATGTGTGTGTCGGTGACGTGGTATTCGTCCTCGACCTGTGCGGCGAAGGTGTTCCAGTCGGCCTTCACTTCTTCCTTCTTGCCCTCGGGCACGGCGAAGATGATCCTGCCGTCGCGTGGGATGGCATTGTGCATCTTGCCCGAGTTCCACTGTGCCAGGCGCAGCGGCATCTTGCCCTGCTCCGTGTAGAGGAAGCGGGCGAGAACCTTGATGGCGTTGGCGCGTTTCTTCTCGATGTCGTCGCCTGAATGTCCGCCGTTGAGACCTTTCAGTGAGCCTTGCAGGAAGAAGAAGCCCTTCGGAGCGTCCTCTCTCTGGAAACGGAAGGTAGCGATTGTGCTGCGGCCACCGGCGCAGGAGATGAAGATCTCGCCCTCGTTCTCCGAGTCGAGGTTGATGAGGTAGTCGCCTGTCATGAATCCGGGCTTCATGCCGATGGCACCCGTGAGCTGCGTCTCCTCATCGCGAGTGAATACACACTCGATGGGTCCGTGCTCAATGTCGTCGGAGGCGAGGATGGCGAGCTCGATAGCGTCGCCTATACCGTCGTCGGCACCGAGTGTCGTTCCCTTGGCGTGCATCCAGTCGCCGTCGACATAGGTCTGGATGGCATCCTTGGAGAAGTCGAAGTCAACATCCACAAGCTTGTCGCAGACCATGTCCATGTGGCTCTGCAGAATTGTCGTGGCACGGTCCTCATAACCCTTCGTAGCGGGTTTGCGGATAAGCACGTTGCCGGTCTCGTCGACTTTCGTCTCCAGGCCGTGGCGCTTGCCAAAGTCCTTGAGATATTCGATCATCTTCTCCTCATGCTTCGATGGGCGGGGTATTTTGTTGATAGCCGCGAATTGTTCAAACACGCGGGCGGGTTTCAATTCTGCCATATTCTTTTCTCCTTTAATAATAATATTTTATAATAATAATCCTTTTTATTGCGTTATCTCTTTGCAGTTTGTTCTTTTAACGCTATCTTTGCAAGCGCTAAGGTTACAAATGCTGTGCAAATTTAATAAATAATGATAGAAACGTTACTCCTTACGGTGTTAATTATTGCTATAGCCATGGCACTTCTCAGCGTGAAGGTGCTGCTGACGAAGAATGGCAGGTTTTCCTCCATGCATATTCATGACTCGCAGGCCATGAAGGACCGCGGTATCCACTGTGTCATTGATGAAGACCGCGAGATGCGTGCCACCGGACGTTTCAGATAAACTGTTTAAGGAGAATAAGACAATTAAGATAAAAGACAAAAATATGAAGAACAACATTCTCTTCGCGGTGGCTATTGCTGCTGCCACAACATTGGGCTTCACTTCTTGCAACAAGAGTGCGCCTAAGATGGACGACAAAACAGAACCGGCCGAGCAGAAAGCTCCGAGCAACAAGATTGCCTATGTCGAGGTCGACTCTATCATGACTCAGTATCAGTTCTGCAAGGAGTACACCAAGATCCTCAACCTCAAGGGTACGAACATTCAGAAAACCCTCGCCAGCCGCCAACAGCAGTTGCAGGGCGCTGCCGCCAACTTCCAGCAGAAGGTGCAGCAGAACGCTTACACCCGGGAGCAGGCTGAGGCTATCCAGGCCGGGCTGCAGAAGCAGAGCGGTGACCTGCAGGCGCTCAACCAGCGGCTGAGCAATGAGTTCCAGGCTGAGACCGACAAGTATAACAAGGCACTGCACGATTCTATCCAGCATTACCTTGCCTATTTCAATAAGGATCACAAGTTTGGTCTGATCTTTGCCAAGCAGGGCGACAACCTGCTCTATGCCGACAAGGCTTACGACATCACCGCTGAGGTCGTCGCCGGTCTGAACAAGGCTTACAAGAGCAAGCTCAATACGAAGAAATAAGATTACCGGTAAAACCGTATTGTCAGGAAGGTGCATCACAATCTGATGCACCTTTTTTGATGGTTGCGCTCTTTTCTACTCCTTGAAGCATAACCTTGGCGAGGGGATAAAGGGGAAGAATTCAAGGGAATAAGGGTGCCAGACTTCTTTTTTTTAATTTTCCTCTCAAATTATTTGGTAGTTCCAATAATTAGCAGTACCTTTGCACTCGCTTACAAAAAAGTATGGCTCCGTAGCTCAACTGAATAGAGCATCTGACTACGGATCAGAAGGTTCCGGGTTTGAATCCCAGCGGAGTCACTCTTTCATCAAGCAGTTTTTTGTGGTTTGGCTCCGTAGCTCAACTGAATAGAGCATCTGACTACGGATCAGAAGGTTCCGGGTTTGAATCCCAGCGGAGTCACAACAAAGGTCGTAAGACGAACAAAAGGTAACTTCTTAACGAGGTTACCTTTTTTTATTATATCTGCCATCAACTTCCCTACATTTTATTATATAGCATTGGCTGTCCACGGCATTCATAATCAGCAACGACTCTTCACTGACTATGCCAAAAGCGGGTGCAGGTAGTGAAGAGTCGTTGCAGATTTATTGCTTAAAAACGTGGAGGGAGTCCCTGTCTCGTTATAAATTCAGGTCAAGTTCGATGGGGCAGTGGTCTGATCCATAGATCTCGGTATGGATGGACGCTTTTGCAATGTGGTCGCGCAGACGATCGGACGTGAGGAAGTAGTCGATACGCCATCCGGTGTTGCGCTCACGTGAACGGAAACGATAGCTCCACCACGAATAGGTGATGTCGTCGGGATGAAGCGTGCGGAACGTGTCGGTGAAGCCGGCCGAGAGCAGTTCTGTCATCTTCTCACGCTCCTCGTCGGTGAAGCCGGCGCTCAGGTGGTTGGTCTTGGGATTCTTGATATCGATCTCTTCGTGAGCGACGTTCATATCTCCACAGACGATGACCGGCTTCTTCTTGTCAAGGTCGAGCAGATAGGCTCTGAAGGCATCTTCCCACTGCATGCGGTAGGGCAGCCGCCTGGGTTTCCCGCCTTTGGTCTCTGCCTCCTGCGAGTTGGGCGTGTAGACGCAGACGAGATAGAAGTCGGGCATCTCCAAGGTGATGACGCGCCCTTCATGGTCGTGCGCTTCTATGCCTAAGCCGTAGGTGACATTCAGCGGCTCGTGGCGTGTATAGATTGCCGTGCCGCTGTAACCTTTGCGCTCGGCATAGTTCCAATATGATTTATAGCCTTCAAACTGCAGGTCCAGTTGCCCTTCCTGCATTTTGGTCTCTTGCAGACAGAAGAAGTCGGCATTGAGCTCCTTAAAATAAGCTTCAAACCCTTTGCTTTTGACGTTGCCTTCATCGTCTGTCTTAGGCTTGACACAGGCTCTGAGGCCATTGACGTTCCAGGATATGAATTTTAGCATGGTATGGGAGATTAGGAACGGCGGGGAGGGTGCCGCCGTACAACTTATATTTATTGGGTTGGGGTGATGATGGGATGTCAGATTCGTTTCGACTCCCCGCGCAGGAGGCTCATGAACTCTTCGCGGACCTTCATCGAATCGAATACGCCACTGTAAGCCGACGTGGTGGTGATGCTGTTCTGCTTTTCCACGCCGCGCATCTGCATGCACATGTGTTTGGCTTCGATGACCACCATGACACCTTGCGGTTTGAGCGTGTCGTTGATGCAATGCATGATCTGCTCGGTCAGGCGCTCCTGCACTTGCAGGCGGTGGGAGTAGATGTCGACGACACGGGCAATCTTGCTCAGGCCGGTGATGTGGCCGTTGGGGATGTAGGCAACGTGTGCCTTGCCGTAAAACGGCAGCATGTGGTGCTCGCACATCGAGAAGAAGTCGATGTCTTTGACGATGACCATCTGGTCGTACTGCTCTTCAAAGAGCGCATCCGTGAGAACCTTGTGCGGATCTTGCGTGTATCCACGCGTGAGGATCTGCATGGCTTTGGCCACACGCATGGGGGTTTTCTTCAACCCCTCGCGCTCGGGATCCTCGCCGAGGAGATTGAGAATGGCTTTATAGTGGGCGGCGAGCTCATCGAGGCCGTCGCGGAACTCTGTTTCTGGATTCATATTATTTGGGTGATGGGTGTGTTGGAAGCCGGTGGGCGGGGTGGGGTTAATGGGGGATTAATCGAATACGGTGATCTTGCCTTTCACGATGATGGCAGACTTGTAGCCCATGGCTTTGACGGCCTTGAGCATGCGGCGTGCTTCACCGATAGAACGATAGTTGCCCATGCGGCAGATCCATCGTGGAGAATAGAAATGCACGTAGATGGGTTGATCGGGGAAGCGCATCTTGATAGCATTGCCGGCTTGCTGAGCCTTGAGCTTGTCGGCACGCGTGTTGCCGCCTGCGAAAGCCTGCACGCGATAGCCTGTGATTTGGTGGGCACCGCGCATCACTTTCTTGCGCATATCGACGGTAGGGATGTTAAACTCTTCTTCGGCTTCAGCACGTCGCTCTGCCGCTGCCTTTTCGGCGTTGCGCTTTGCTTCTGCCGCCTTCTCCTGCGCGTTCTTCTCTGCTATCCGTTTCTCCAACGCTATGGCTTCCTCCACTGCATTTCTTTCGTTTGCAGCTTTCTGTGCCTGTGCTTTTTCTTCTTGCTCACGGCGCCAGCGCTCTCGGGCTTTTTCTATACTGTCGGCTTTAGCTTCCTGGGCTGCCTTTGCTGCCCGTTCCGCTTTGTTGGCCAGTTCAATCTTTTTTACCTGTTCTGACTTTTTTACCTGTTCTGCCTTTTTTGCCTGTTCTGTCTTAAGGGTCTGAGCCGTTTGAGCTGTATTCTTGGTCAGAGCCTTTTGAGGTGTTTTTTGCGTTTGCCCGGCGATTATCGTTTTCTTTTGTGTCGTGTTGGCTTGTACAGTCTGTCTCGGTGCGACAACAGCTTCCTGAGCATTCTTTCCATTGACGAGTACATCAATATCGTTGCTCTGAGAGATGGTTATTTTCCCATTTCCCGGCTTTTGTTGCAACAGATGCTGCGTGAAAGTCTGGGCATGCACCGTCGCGGTGAGGCCTATGAATGACAATAAAAGAAGAACGATCCTTTTCATTGAAGTTTGAAACGATGATTGCGAAAATATGTTATAATGGGGGCGAGCCTTTTGCCCGCCCCTTTCTTGGGTTGGGCGGTTGAGAACCGTCAATCGTTATTATTTCTTCCAAGCGTCGATGATTCCCTTGAAGTCAGCAGCCTTCAGAGAAGCGCCGCCGATAAGGCCACCGTCGATGTCGGGCTTAGCGAAGAGCTCAGGAGCATTGCCGGGCTTGCAGCTGCCACCGTAGAGGATTGTGGTGTCCTCAGCAGCCTCTTTGCCATACTTCTCGGCAACGATAGAGCGGATGTAAGCCAACATCTCCTCAGCCTGGTCAGCCGTAGCGGTCTTGCCGGTACCGATAGCCCAGATCGGCTCGTAAGCCAGGACGATGTTCTTCCACTCCTCAGCAGAGAGATTGAAGACGCTGCCGTCGAGCTCAGCCTTCACGACTTCGTTCTGCTTGTTGGCCTCGCGCTCCTCGAGTGTCTCGCCGCAGCAGAAGATGACCTTCAGACCGTTGGACAGAGCGAGCTGAACCTTCTCCTTCAGGATCTCGGCTGTCTCGTGATAGTACTGACGACGCTCAGAGTGACCGAGAATGACATACTGTGCACCAGTAGACTTCACCATAGCGGCGGAAACCTCACCCGTGTAAGCACCCTTCTCCTTGTCAGCGCAGTTCTCTGCACCGAGTGCCACGACGTTCTGGTCGATGACCTGAGCCACGCTTGCCAAGTGGATGAACGGCGTGCAGATGATGACACCACAGTTGGGCTTGTCAGCCTTCAGTGTTTCGTTGATTTCCTTTGCCAGGGCAACGCCCTCCTGCAGGTTCTCATTCATTTTCCAGTTGCCTGCTACAATTTTCTTTCTCATAATAATAGTGTTTAATTATTAATGTGTAATGTTTAATGTTTAATGTGCCTAATGAATAATGTAGAGTGTATAATGTATAGTGTAGAGTGTAGAGTGTTGAATGTTGAGTGTATAATGTATAGTGTATGATGTATAGTGTATAATGAGGGGGTGTAAACTCCTAACTCCTAACTCCTAACTTCTAACTTCTAACTTCTAACTCCTAACTTCTAACTTCTAATTCCTAACTCCTAATTCCTAACTCCTAACTATCTTCCTGGTCCATGCCCATGTGCGGTCAGCAAAGACCAGGAGGAAGAGCGGGATGAAGAACCAGAGCACCACTTGCAGCAGCACGGTCCCGATGCCTTTCTTGGGCGGCGCGCCGATGTCGAGCTTCGAGAGGGGAGCGTTCAGCTTGGAGCTCGACGGCAAGTCGTTGTGGCTCCATTTGCGAATGATTGTCCCGTTTTTGAGTAACAATAGCCCGGGGTTGCTTCGGATGATGGTTTTGAGCGTCGTCTCGTCCGTGAAGCAGAATGGATATTCCGCGCCTGTGATATCTTCCCAATGACGGATATCCTTCTCTCCGGAAGCCGTGAGACAATAGAACGGAATCTTTTGCTCTTGGCAGTACTCGTAGAGTTGGTCGATGTCGCCAAAGTTGGAATCGTCGGCCTGCTCCAGGTGGGGCGCGATGAGGAGGAAGACATAGCCGCGGGCGTTGAGCACACTGTCCGTGATGTCGTCGCCGTCAGGTTTCTGAATGGAGAAGTCGTGGATGGGCGGTACATAACCTTCCTTGGTCTGAACAGTCTTCGAATCGACAAACTGCCACGAGGAGTCGGGATAGTTGTCGAGTGTGAACTCTTTCTTCACGCCGTTCTTTTGCAAGATAAAGGTCGTCTCAAACTCCGGCTGCGGTGCGCCCTTGGGAATCTCCATGCCCTTCTTGATATTCATTCCGATGTGGTAGGGGCGGAAGTCGATGAGCGGAAGATGATAAAGACAATGCGCGCTGAGCAGGAGCACAAAGAGGACGGTATAGTTGAAGGCGATCCACTGTGTGGAGCGCGAGAGGAACCTGACCATGCGAAGCGGGTGGTACACTACGACGAGCGCTGCGGCAAGCAGCAGAATGTTCTTTATCAGCGTCTGGGTGTTGGTCAGATGGAGCGCGTCGCCGAAGCATCCGCAGTCTTTGACAGGATTGAACAGCGCCAGCCACAGGGTGACAAGCGTCATCACTGCCATAAAAGCCACGATAAGTTTCGAGACGAGACGGCGGCGGATGGCTAAGAGAATGAACACGCCTAAGCTGAACTCGAAGGCAGAAAGCAAAACGGAAGTCGAGAGCGTCACCCAATCGGGTAAGACCCCCGCCAATCCTGTGGCACCGAGATAGTCCTGTATCTTATATTGTGTACCGATAGGATCCACTGCTTTCACAAAACCAGAGAAGACAAAGGTAGCCCCTATGAGGAACCGGCAGATGTTAACCAATATAGTTAACATAACGGATCTCAGCCTTCTGTAGTTGTGCTGTGTGCTGCCTGCGTCCATAATCATGCTGCCACGTTCTCTTTCAGGCGGATGGCGCCAAAGACTGAATAGTTGATGATGTCGAAGAGATTGGCGTCGATGCCTTCCGAAATGATTGCCTTTCCGTCAATGTCTTCAAGCTCTTTGATACGGGCAATCTTCGTCAGAATAAAGTCGGTGTAACTGCTTACTCGCATGTCGCGCCATGCTTCGCCATAGTCGTGGTTCTTCTTTTGCATCAGTTCAAAAGACGCTTTGGCCAGGCCGTCATAAAGCGTGAGGGCTTCGTCGGAAGTCATGTCGGGCTTGACGACAGCGGGGTGGGAGAGCTGGATAAGGCCGATGATGCCATAGTTGACCAGTGCTAAGAACTCTGGGCGTATACCTTCGTTGACCATGGCTTTGCCCGTCGTCTCCAAGTCGCGGATGCGCTTGGCTTTGATGAAAAGCTGATCAGTGAGCGAGGTGGGACGGAGAATGCGCCAGGAAGCCCCATAGTCGTGAAGTTTCTTGGCGAAGATGTTGCGGCATTCTGCCATGATGTCCTTGAATTCTTGGTCGGTCACACAAACCTGTATATTCTGTTCTGCCATGCGATACCTTTCTTATTGATTGCAAAGTTACTAATTTTTTAAGAGTGTTTGGCAGAAAACACGGATTTTCTTTTCCGGCTTGGCGAGAGAAGAACGAATGCCTCATATATCACAGCCTTGAAGGGGCTGCAGCTTTGTTCTTCTCAGGGAATATCATTGACGTGCGCCCTTATTTTTCAGCCTGTCTGCGATGGATGACGAGTACGGTACCGCAGAGTGCCTCATAGCGTGTCTGCAGCGAGTCGCGCTTTACGCGAAGCATATTCTTCCGGTACAGGTTCTTCTCTGCGTTGTACTGCCGAATGGTAGCTTGCAAGGCAGAGTCGGTCCGTCCTACATCATTCTGTGCCATCTTCAGCGAAGCGTCCTGCCATATCTTCAAGGCTTTCTCCCGGCTCTCGATAGCTTTTGGATGCTGGGCGCGCAGGCGGGTGATGGCGTTGAGCGTAGCCTGATAGTTTCCAGCTTTATACAGCGAGTCGATGGTGTTCATCAACGGAGCGGCTTTCTCATCTTCCGTCTGCTGACAGGCTGCGAAGAAGGAAAGGGCGACAAAAAAAAGAATTATCTTTTTCATACTTCTGTTCTATTGTTTTAGTCGTGTCATTTGAAGAACGGAGCTACATAGTCGGTGCGCTTGTTCTCCACGATGACATGGTTCATGTTATAGTGAATGGTTACTGTCTTGTTTGTCGTGTCGAGGTCGAAGTTGTCCATTTCGCCTTTCCCGGGGATGAAGGGTGGAACGAGTGCCTTGGTATAGGACGTTGCGGCTCCCGTAGCTGCTGCCTCAGTGTCAGCAAGGGGCAGGCGTATGCCGAGGTCGGCCGCACGCCGTCCTTCGGCCATGAAGATTTCCTGCCGCATGAGATAGATGATCTCAAGCAGCGCGTCGTCGTCTCCCGCCTCGTCTATCATCGCTTCGTCGACCGAAGTGCCGGAGATGACGGGCACGGTGAGAGCTGTCGTTGTAGACCGCGTCAGAACCAGTCCGCTGCGGTATGGCTCGTCCTTGGAGGCCCGAACGCGGTAGTCGGCCGACATGGGGTATGGCTTTGTCGGCGTGTTGTACATCTCACAGTTGGCATCGATGAGGCTTTCCTTCGGTCTGCTCCTGACGAGTGTGAGAAGCTGTCGCAGCCAGGCCTTGGCGTTGGCCGCGTTGCCTTTCGAGAGTTCCGCTTCGGCTAAGATGAGATAGTTCTCTTCCGCTTTGGCAATGACGACGGGCCGCTCCTCCGTGGCGAAGCGCTTGAAGTATTTAGGATCGAGGAAGTCGAGTCGCGGCAGTGGCTGGAACCAGTTGTCCCAAAGAGCTTCCTGGACGACGTTGTTCACGCTGTTGGCTCCGTCGTAATAAGTGAAGGCGGCAAAGTCGGGGCTTGCGTTGATTGCTGCTTTCGCATACGCTTCGGCCTTGTCGGCATTGCCGAGCCGATAATAGGTACGGGCCAGCAGCGTGTTGGCAAGCGCGCGGTCGCTGTCCTGCGGAGCCTCGGCGAGCGCCGTCTGAAGGTTCGTGGCAGCCGAATCGAGCAGCTCGCGCCAGGGCTTCACGTCGCCGCAGCTTGTGGCCGGCAGGCCGGTAAAGTTCTCGCCCCCAAGCAGGAACGAATAGCCTCTGATCCATTGTATCTCAAAGCGCTGGGCGGCAGTCATCGCGTGCTGCTTAGCGATGGTGTGGAGTGCGAAGTCGGCCGACTCTCTGAGGGTGCCGACCCAGCGCTGCAGATTCTTCACGTTGTCATCTGTATTGAGCAGATTGGGCACGTCAAAGACACTGCTCACACGCGAATACTGGTTATAATAATCGTCGGAAAGGATCTCAAGCAATTGAGCATAGTTGCCCACGGCCTGCGACAGTTGCTTTTCTGTTCCCAGGAGCCAGGCATCCATGGCGTTGTCTGATTCCAGAAACTTCTCCTCCGTGACGTTCGGATCTTTGTCGCCGTCGGTCTCCAATAAGTCGCAGGAAGAGAAAAGACACGACAGGCACAAGCAGGCTAATAATATATTTTTGGTAATGTTTTTCATTTTATGATATGTCAAGTCCGATTAAAAAGTAGCCGTCAGCGACAGGATCCATTGGCGTGGAGCCGAGAACGACGCATAATTGATGCCTCCAGCTGCTACCGCTCCCTGTGAGCGGGCGCTTGAAAGCACAGCCTCCGGGTCTTCCTGAGCGGCGGTAAAGGAGAAGGGATTGTAGACGTTAAAGGCTACGTTGATACTCTTGACAGCCTGGATATGGGGTTGGAACGTATAGTCGAGCCGGATGTTCCTCACTTTGAAGAAGTCGGCTTTCTCTACGAAGCAGTTGGTGAAGTTGAGCCAGGCAGCCGCTGTTGAGCTTCCTTCATAGGCTGCCGCGGGCACGGTGCCGTCGGTCACGCCGCGGCGGAAGCGGAACTGTCGGTTGAACTCATGTACGTAACTTCCTGTCTGCCAGTCACCGCTGACGAAGAGCTGCCAGCTTCGGTAGCGAACGTTGGCACTCGTCATGCCGTAGAGCGTAGGGAGAGTCGAGCCGAGATCGGCACCATAGATCACTTCCTTCAGGGTTCCGTCGCTGTTGAGCACAGCTTTGTTTCCGTAGATATAGCCTACGGGCTTGCCTTCCGTGACAGCCGTCATCACTGTCCTCGCGTCGAAGCCGCCGACACGGAACGTAGGCAGGCCGCCGGTCGACTCTACGCGGTTGCGGTTGGTGTTGAGCGAGGCTTTGACATTCACGGTCCACAGCTTGTTGTCTACGGGCTTGACACCTAAGAGCATCTCTATGCCGCGGTTGCTGATCTTGCCGATATTCGCCAACCGGTAAGCCTCCCGGCCTGAGGAGGGCAGGGTGGGCACGGAGAAGAGGGCATCGGTGGTCAGACTATAATAATAGGTGAAGCTCAGCGTGAGCAGGTCGTTGAGGAAGGCGGCATCGAAGCCGGCCTCATACGAGTGCTTGCGCTCCGGTCCGAGGTCCGGGTTCCCGGTTTGTCCGAACGTCACGGCGGTGCCTCCGCGGTAAGGAGCCTTTGTCACCGTGGCTTCATAGCTGAAGGCAGGTGGATAGGTCCCGGCTACACCGTAGTTGGCGCGCAGCCGCACGTCGGTCACAGCCTTGTTTTCTACGAGACGCGACATGAACGGCTCGTCGCTGAGCACGTAGGACAGACCTACCTTCGGGTAGGCCTGCCAGCCCACATTGTCGCCGAAGGACGTGTTGCGGTCCAGACGCAGCCCGAGGTCCAGATAATAGCGGTCGAAGAAGCCAATGTTGTCCTGGAAATATAATCCGTAGCTGTTGATGTGGCTCATCGCCTCGTCGGCATTGATGGTGGGGGCACCGCTGATAACTTCCGATCCGTCCCATACCCCTTGTCCCGTGGAGAGGCTTTGCCGGTCGTCGGTGGAGAAATACTGGAAGCCGGCCGTAGCTATATTGCTGATGGCATCGCCCCAGCGGTGCCGGTATTCGGCATTGAGGTCACCCGTGAGTCCGAGCACGCGGCGTGAGGTGTTGTTCACGCGTCCGGCATCGGTCGTGCCGGCGGGCTTGATCTGGGTCTGGATGAGCCAGGCATTGGTGATGATCTCCTTAAACTCATCGGTGCGATAGTCGAGTCCGAAGATTCCCTTCAGGGTCAGCCCTTCCATGGGTTTGAAGGTCAGCATGTGCGACATCTGGAAGCGCTTGATGCGCTCATTGTTGTCCTGCAGTTTCTCGGCACCGTCAACGAGCTGTTTGAATGAGGCATACATGGCATCGTCCATGGCATCGATGTCGGAGAGATAGTGCTGCGAGCCTTGATAGACAAGGTCGGCGGCGGCACCGCACTCCGTTGTCCACAAGGCAGTGTACAATCCCTGGTTGCCGTTGCGCCGGCGGGAGAAGTCGGAGGCCACGAAGCCAAAGGAGTTGTCGTAGCTCAGCATCCTGTTGATCTGTGCGTGCGATCCGTAGCGTAGGTCATATTTCTTCGATTCGTTGCCGTTGTGGATCATCATGCCGTCGTCGTGCTGCATCGAGGCTCCGAGCGAATAGCCGAAACGGTCGCTGCCGCCGCTCATGGCGAAACGGTATTTCTGATAGATGCCTGTCTGATGGAGCAGTTCGCCGGTACGCTTGAAATGATACCACTCGGTGTCGGCGGTCGTCAGCCCGAAGTCTATGCCTGCTGTGGCTTGGAAGGGACCGTTGCCGCCTTTCTTGGTCGTGATGAGGATGACACCGTTGGCTGCGTCGGAGCCGTAGAGTGTTGTGGCGGCACCGCCGGTGAGAAACTCGATGTGGTCGATGTTCTCCATGGGTATGTCGGAGAGTGAGCCCGACGCTGCCGTCTCGCCCATCGGCAGGTCGCTCAGGCCGTAAGGCTCTGCGCTGTAGCCGCTGGCCCGGAATCCGATCGTGGCACCGGTGTTGAGATTGTCAACGCGCACGCCGTCGACGTAGATGACGGGGGTAGAATTGGAGTAGGCAGAAGAGAGTCCGCGGGAGCGGATCTGTGAGGTCGTGCCGGGCTGACCGCTGCTGATGGACACCTGCACGTTGGGCAGGGCATCCTGAAGCAGATGGTCTATACGGTCGGACGGCAGGCCGACAAGATCCTTGGCCGATACCTTCTCAATTTGGGCTGAGAGCCGCCGCCGTTGAAGTGCGCCGCCCTGACCGGTCACGACGACTTCGTTGAGATAAAGACTGTCACGAAGAAATTCTTCCGTGGGTGGCGTGACTGGAGTGCCTCCGCGGACATTGGTCATCACGACCAGGCCTGAGGCGAGACATAGGAGCCTTGAGTTTCTCATGCTATCGCTGAATAGTTTTTGCTTATTTTGCTTTATGACATAAAAATCGGTGCAATTATCGCTAAAATCTTCTGAATGAGCAAAAAAGCCTAATTGTTTTAATTTACTTTAACATAAGCAGATATCTCTGCAACTGTTTTGCTTAGCAAATTTCCTTCGTTGGTTGTGAATATCTCTTGTGCCATCTGTCTTAGTCGTTCTTGTGCGAGTAAGAGTTACTTCATCGTTTTCTATTATAAATATAGGTGGTTTCTCTTATTATATATATGTATAATGGGCTGCCATATATATGTATAATGGCCTGGCAAGTCCTTTCTTCTTGCCAGGTCATCTTGTTTGTTATATGGAACGTTCGTTCATCAGGTGTTATTTGATCCTGCCTCAGTTGTGTCACGATCCTGCCTCAGTTGTGTCACGATCCTGCCTCAGTTGTGTCACGATCCTGCCTCAGTTGTGTCACGATCCTGCCTC
>ONBC01000024.1 GCA_900315955.1 uncultured Prevotella sp. | reverse complement strand
GAAGATGGCACGGCGATCGCCATAGCCATTACCAAGGCTCTCACCATTAAGATAGGTAAGATCCCGAACTACTTCCTTGCCATCGAAGAGTGAGTTGAGGAAACTAATGAGTAAATCCTTGTTGAGGGGAGTGCCGAACAGCTTCTTGAATCCGAAGTCGGTATAGGGATTGATGTACTTGGCACCTTTCATCTCCTCTATCTCCTGCATGCTTCTGTCTGTCATATCTCGCTATTTAGGGGTTTCTGTTGCAAAAATAGGAATAGTTTATGATATGTGCAAATTATTTAGGCTGATTGTTTCCGGGGCATCTGTAAGAAACGGCACTAAACGCATACGAGATATACGCCGCAAGCGATCTCGCAAAGTTTGAATTCTCATGGAGAATACGAAAAACAGGCAATCTCTGGCAAAGACGCAAAGGAAATATTGCAGGTTCGGTGCCATTTGCCAATCGAAGGAAGATGTGACGATGTGAACGTCCAATGAGCCCAAGTGATGGTAAAACGTCAATATTTTTTCTGTGCAACCCCCTCTGAGAATCGATTCTTTTCGAGCAAAGGGGTGCTCGGACGAAAAGAACGCGAACACGAAGCGAGTTGATAAACAGTTATCAATCAGACGGTTATACAATTATTTCTATAGAGTAGCTTTTCTGGTCATTCCAAATGACTGACCTTACTACGGTTAGGTAATGTACCTAACTACGGTTAGGGCACTATCATTCAACGGTTAGGTCACTGACCTAACCGTTATATGTAGGTGACCTGACTGCAGTAAGGTCAAGTCTCTGTCTCTTTTTCTCGTCCTCCATACCTGTTTTTCATCTGTCAAACATCCCTTCCGCAGTCTATTTCACCCTACTCTCATTGACAAGACTTTTTACTTTTTGTAAAGAAAAATTATATTTCAGCACGTAAATAAGCATCTGAACTAAAAAATAGCCGTATGCGCTTGTTTTTCTCTTTTTCTTTCACTAAATTTGCACTGTATAAAATGTCTGGCGTATGAAGAATCTGATGATTATTTCCATGCTTTTAGTAGCTTCAACAGGCGTGTTTGCACAGAGTAACAGGACTGTAGAAACCTATAAAGACAAATATGGTCGAGTTACAGGTACCGCCACATCAACAACGGACAGTCGTGGCCGTGTTACCACAGTGTACAAAGACCAGTATGGCAGAGTGACAGGTACGAGCAATACTACGGCCGACAGTAACGGGAAGTTCAATACAACCTATAAGGACCGCTATGGAAGGGTGACAGGTTCTTCTCATACAACAAACAGTGACAACGGTATTGCTAACACCACGTATAAAGACCAGTACGGCCGTGTAACCGGATCCAGCAACAGCCGCACAAGTGAATCTAAGACCGCTACCACATATAAGGACCGCTACGGACGGGTGACAGGATCCAGCAACAGCCGCACAAGTGAATCTAAGATTGCTACCACATATAAGGATCGCTACGGACGGGTGACAGGATCGTCAACTAACCGTACAAAATGATTATAATTGAAAATTATTGCTGTCTGCCAACATTCTAAATAGCAAATTTATCCTGTCCGAAGTCCTGCAAATCAGACTCTGGACTTATCCTTTCAAAGAGTTAGCCACCTTTAATCAAACAGACTTGGGGCAAGAGGTTAGTAGCATTGAAATGAACCATACATCGACCCAAATAAACATTGAAAAAAGTATTTTCCGATACGTCATAGCGTTCTCTTACTAAACAATACCGAGAGTCTCATCATCGGGAAGCAAGGTATAGTCTATGCCTCCCCGCTTTCCGCAAACGTAGATCATGGGAGGCATACCCTCACGCGTAAGGTTACCCACTGTTAATGGGTTGCCTTTCAACATAATGGAACAAGTGAACGTGTCACCGACGTGCAGATGACCGTTCTGGACCGCGAGAACCCGGAACTTCTGATCTCCTAAGTATTCGACATCACAAACCCGGTCTGGATACCATGAGAGGCGGAGCCGGTCGCCTTCACATAATTGATCGGCCACGCTGATGCCATTTGTCAAAAAGAAGCAAGAGCAACCCTGCTCATCTTCCTTGATCTTCACATGGCTGTAGTCCATATAGTCGCTATATCCCAAGAACTGAGCAAGAACATCCAACGTGTTCTTGCTCGGACAGCCACCATCTTTCACATAGCCCCACACACGCATGAGTGTAGAGAGCCCGATGATGAGGTTCATCTGCTGATTGATCGTATTGCGGAGAAGACGGAAGTCACGCGGCGTGGCAATCGTAAAACCAACCTTCTTCTCTATGTCTTCTCTTAGTTGTCCGAGATCTTTCTTTCTTCTAAAAAGACTCATAGCAAGTTATTTATCTTTTAATTCAGCATCTCACACGATTCTACGCAGTACTGATTTCTACGACAAGTCGACTGCAAAGTTAATCATTTTCTTCGGAATTGAAATAAAATGAAACTGCCCTGATTATAATATTGTGCGTATCTTTGCAATCGTTAACCACGTCAGATACCTTTTCAGCCAAAGCGGGGTGCGGCACTTGTGGCCGTCCGACAATGCTGATGCCCGCAGAGGGTGAAAAAGACTTGCTTATACGGAGGGGATTGACAGTGACGGCCGATTGATGGATTAGGCGATTACGAAGGTAAGGACTTCCACGCTTTTCCATGAACACATCAACAAACTTACAGATGTGTAAAAGACTATAAGAAAAGTTTTGAATAGTTCCAAAAAGCTGCCAATCAAGGAGATGCTTTGTCACAAGGACATCTTGGCCTTGCTTATTATAATGGAAGAGGCGTTGAAAGAAACGATTCATTAGGATTCTTCTGGATACGGAAGGCCGGCAAACTTCTGAGTTGCAGTGAATGGTTTGTCAACAAGGGGGACGGTTTGCTCGAGTTAGATGAAGAAGCAAGTAAAGTAATGTTCTATTTCCTTTGGAATGCTTTTGGCTTTAGTCTTTAGAATTGGAAGTATTTTCATTTCTCACGGATCACACAAATCATTCCATGGGTGCTGGTTATCTAAAAAGGTTCAGGCTTTCTGCTCAAAGTGACTTTCTAACGGGTCAGGAGGTTCCTTTGCGTAAAAAAATCTCTCCATAGAAGTCTGTGTCTCAGATATTTTTCATATCTTTGCGGTGAAACTCATTACTCATCTCCCAATGCCTATGCGAACAGCCTGCTTTCTCCTTTTATCTCTCTTCTCTATCGAATGCGCCGCGCAGGAGCCGGTGATCGGGCATCTCGCGCAACCGGAGACCCTCGAAGACGGCAGTATGGAGCAACTCTATGAAGACATCGAAGAGCAGACAGAAGCGCCGCTCGACCTCAACACTGCCACACGCTCACAGCTCGAAGCCATCCCTTTCCTCACACCTCAACAAGTGATGGATATCATCGAATACAGGGATCGCGTGAAAAGGATAGAGACCACCAATGAGCTTCTGCTCATTCCTTCCCTCGAACGCCCGACCATCGAGCTGCTGAAACAGGTCGTCATCATCTCGCCCCAAGAGCAGCGTCAAGCCTTTCCCCAGATGCGTGATATTTTACGCTATGGAAAGAGCACGCTCTTAGCTGATATCAAGGTTCCGTTCTACCACCGCCAAGGTGAAGATTCCTGGCTTGGCCCATCCTGCAAGCACTGGCTCCGCTATACTTTCCGTTACAGGCAACAAGTCAGCCTCGGACTGGCAGCAGCGCAGGATGCGGGAGAGCCATTCTTCAAGGGAAAAAACAAATACGGATACGATTTTTATACCGGCTATCTGCTCCTGGAGAATATCGGGCGATTGCAAAACCTCGTTCTGGGACGCTACAGGTTGCGTTTCGGCCTGGGACTGATTCTCAACAACAGTTTCGGTTTAGGGAAACTCGCCACAATGACAACGCTCATGAATGCTTCCACCCGCATCTCCGGACACAACAGCCGGACGGAAGGCAATTATCTGCAAGGCGCTGCAGGTAGGGTAAGTTTATCGAAAAAACTTGATCTTACAACTTTCGTCTCGTACCGAAAGATCGATGCAACCTTAAACAAAGACTCAACCTCGGTAGCAACAATCCTCACCTCCGGCTATCACCGGACGGCCAGCGAAATGAACAGGAGAAGAAACACCTCCGTGGCGCTTGTCGGCGGTCATCTCAACTGGTTTTCAAATGGCTTCCACGTAGGCTTCACAGGTTATTACACTTCTTTCAACCGCAAGTTGAAAATGGATAAAGGACAACTTTATCGTCAATGGTATCCTCACGGATCCGACTTCTACAATCTGAGCATGGACTATGGTTATCTGAGCCGAAAGCTGACCATCAGCGGGGAGACGGCGACAGACAAGAACGCACAAGTCGCTACTATCAACCTGATCAGCTACGCATTGACACCAAGCCTTACCCTCTTTGCCCTGCAACGTTATTATCCATACAAATACCAGGCAATCTATGCCAACAGTTTGGCTGAAGGAGGATCGGTCAACGATGAGAGTGCGGTCTTGCTTGGAGGCAAATGGCATACATGGAACGATGCTGTGTTTAGTTTCTATTCCGATCTCTCTTATTTTGCCTGGCCCAAATACGCAACCAACGGTTCAACGCACCGATGGGATAACGTCATCCAGCTCGACTGCGACAGAGACAGCTGGGCGCTTCTCCTGAGATACCGTATGAAAATGAAAGAACTGAAGAGCCAGACCGCTCCTTCAACGATCAAGAAGTTTGATCATCGCGCGAGGCTCGCAGTAGCCTACACCACGCCCACGCTTCGTCTTACCACACAAGCCGACGCAGCCTATGTCAGCAAAGAGACCGCAAGCCACGGATACATGTTCTCGGAGACAGCCCGTTGGCAGCATCGTTGGCTGAAGCTCATCGCATCCGCCGCCTATTTCAACACCACAAGTTACGATGCGCGCGTCTATAGCTACGAGCCCGGACTGCTCTACACATTATCTTTTCCGGCCTTCTATGGCGAGGGCATAAGGAGCACGCTTAACGCGCGGGCAGACCTGTGCAGCAATCTGACGCTCATCTGCAGCTGCGGCTACACCCACAGCTTCCATCGACCTGTAACATCTGAAGTTCCAGACGAATCCGCTCGCGGCAACACCCGTTCCGACCTCGAGCTACAACTGCGCTGGCGGCTCTGATTACAGTGGCATCGAATCGCGATTGCAGTTGAAACGCAACGACGTTAAACAAGAATGAAGAATGAAGAGCGAAGAGTGAAGAACGAAGAGCGAAGAATGATGAGCGAAGAATGATGAATGATGAGAAAAAGAGAGGAGTGAGAGAATTGGCAGCAACCAACACCTCACTCCTTATATCTTGACTACTTGTCTTTCTTCCCGAAGAGGGAGAAGTGGACGTAACGTTTCGGATGTTTCTTCAGATCGGTAAGCAGCGAATCGGCTGAGCGCACGGTGTTGTTCATATTATTATACAGACCGGGATCACGCATCAGCAAGCCGAGGGAGCCGTTGGGTGAGTTGAGCTGTCGCGTCACACTCTCCACATTGTCCAACGTACGGTCCACTTTGGCCAAGGTCTGCGCCACGTCGAGCTGGGCGAGGTTGGCTGATAAGCGATCGGCATTGTTGAGCGTGGAGCCTGCCTTTCCCATCGCATAGTCGGCTTTGGAGAGAATCCCCGGCAACTTCCCGTTGGCCTCGGCCACCAAGCGGTTCAAGCCGGCAGAGGTGACAGCAAGATTCGACGAGATCGTCTGAATATTATGCAGCGAGGCACGGAGCGCCGGGTCCGCAAGGAGCATGTTGACACTCGAGAGGATACTGTCCACCTTCGGCAACATGGCTGCCACAGCAGGCACAAGCGACTGCACCGACCCCATGAGGCCGGCATCAAGATTGCCTTGAATCGTGTCACCGGGCTCCACGCGCTCACGCGGATTATTGGCTAACAGGAGGTTCATCTTGATGTTTCCCATGAGGTCACTCACGATCTCTGCCGACGATCCTTGGGGGATTCGGAGGTCGTTGTCGACCTGGAACTCTACAAGCACGCGCCCACTCTTGTTGTAGTCGTAAATAATCGACTTGACATTACCTACCTGATAACCATCAGCATAGATGGGATTGGAGGACGACAGGCCATTGATATCCTTGAACGAGGCATAATAGACCTTGTCCGTGGAGAACACCGGCATGCCTTTGAGGAAATGAAGACCGAAAAAGAGCACTACGATGCCGACTATGGCTACAAGAGCTATCTTGACTTCTTTGGTAAAAAAATTCATGTGATTGATTATTATCGAATGATTACTTTCTTTTATTCTTGAGGAACTCACGGATGGCCTCGTTCACGTCCACGACCTTCCCGTCCTTCATCGCGATGATGAAGCACTCGGGGAACTTGTCGAGTATCGCCGTCCGCTGTTTCCTTATCTCGTTATAGTTGGTCGACGCACCGTAAGTATAACGCAACAGCTTGCCGTCTGAGAAGCTGTCGCAGCCTTCTAAGCCTTTGAAAAGCGGACTTCCTGCTTTGATCTTCTGCTTTCCGGCAAAGATCTGAATCTTGAAAACAGGCGCATTCTTGTCAACAACCTTGCTGTCGGCGACTTTCTTGCTGACGTTCTTTTTGTCATTGGCTTTCTCTGTCGCCTTATTGGTTGTCTTCTGCTCTGTTTCCTGCTTCCGCTCCGTCTGCCGTACGTTGCTGCGGCGGGTCCGTTGTCTTGGTGTGACAGGCCGTTCTTCGGCCACTTCAGCACTCTCAGCAGAAAGGCTGGCGGAATCGGCAGTATCATTACCGGTATCTTTATAAGGTATATCGATCCCCGCGCCTCCATAGCGCTGTTTATAGATCTTAAAGGCATTGACAATGCCGGAAGTATAAGCATCGAGCGCGGAGTCTGTATTGAGATAGTTCTCTTCGTCGGGTGTCGTGATGAAGCCTAACTCGAGCAGCACGGCCGGCATCGACGTGAGGCGCAGCACGGCAAGATTGTTCTGATGGGCACCGCCGTTTTCGCGTCCTGTGGCTTTGCACACCTCACGTTGCATGAGTCGCGACAGCTCCACGCTGCGCTCCCTATTCTTGTCGGCAATAAGTTCGAACATGATGTCGCCCTCGGCCGAATTTTCGAGACCCTTATACCGCATCTTATAATCCTTCTCCATGAAGATCACGGAGTTCTCCCGCTTTGCCACCTCAAGGTTCTCCTGGATGCCACGCGAGCCGGTATGCTCGCCCGTGCCAAGAGTATAGCTCTGGAAACCATGACTGATTCTGCCTCCGGCCAAGGCGTTGATGTGGACAGAGATGAAGAGGTCTGCCTTATTGCGGTTGGCAATGTCGGCACGCTCATGGAGAGGAATAAAGACATCGGTCTTGCGCGTATAGATGACGCGCACATCAGGGCAGTTCTCCTCTATGGCTTTGCCCACAGCCAAGGCATAGCGCAAGGTGAGGTTCTTCTCGAAAGATATCATGCCCTTGGCACCACAGTCGTTGCCACCGTGACCTGCGTCGATGACAACAACGAACTGCCTTCCGGCAGCCTCAAGGGTGAACAAAGCGGAGAAGAGGAGGAAGAGAGAGAATACTATTTTTCTAAACATAACCTACTCAAAAATTGAAGCCTTTACTCCTTCTCCGGATCAATCAAATATTTCTTCAAAGCTCTCACTACCCCGTTTTTCCACGTGTTGATATTGTCATCGTTTAAGGAGAGAGAGCTGACCAATTTTACGACATGATCGATAGGCATACCGTAGCGCAGCACACCCGAGATGAGCTTCGCATAGTTCCAATATTCAGGA
This sequence comes from uncultured Prevotella sp., assembly GCA_900315955.1. Lineage (GTDB taxonomy): Bacteria > Bacteroidota > Bacteroidia > Bacteroidales > Bacteroidaceae > Prevotella. Next base: position 21,580 of record ONBC01000024.1, on the reverse strand, counting down.
TTGAACTTATCCGACAATCCCTCCACCGTCGTCTTATAACCTCTGCGATTCTCAAACTGGAAGTCGTAGCGATGGCTTCCGTCGGAATTTGTCTGTCGGATGATCTTGCCTTTGGTGACAGTCTTGGGCAGCACAATGCCTTCATCGTCGTCTTGCAGACCGGTGAAGATCTCATAAGGACGGCCGTCGAGCAGCCCTACGAAAGCCACCCATTTATCTTTGTTGTTCTGGAAACGCACGACATCACAGTCGAGCTCGTCGGGCCGTTCCTCAATGACCTTCGGACGGTCGTAAGATCCGTTGGCCCAGTTGGAACCGTCGGAGGAAGCCTGCTGGCTTCTTACGTCCTTGTTGGTTTGCTGAGCGTCTTTCTGTTGTTCTTTTTGTTGTATATCCATGGAAAATGACAAGCTTGTTAATACGTCTTTATTGTACCTGTTATTGTACTTTTGTGTGCAAAAATACCTTTTATTTTCCACAATCTCTATAAAACACGATAAAAGAAGTTATTTTTTCAGATTATTTTCCATAACTTTGCACAAATAGCTTACCAAACAGGTAAAACGAACACGTTTATCGAAAGAATGAATAGCATCAATCAACGAAAAAGCATCCGCAAATATGCTGACCGTGAGGTCACGGATGAATTGCTGACGCGACTTTTGCAAGAAGCCGAGCGCACCCCGACGATGGGCAATCTCCAGCTCTACAGCGTCGTGGTGACACGCAGCCAAGCGATGAAGGAGAAGTTGGCACCGGCTCATTTCAATCAGCCGATGGTGTCAGGCGCTCCCGTCGTTCTGACGTTCTGTGCCGACTTTCGCCGCACGTCCCTTTGGGCGGAGAACCGCAAGGCAGCACCCGGCTACGACAACATCCTCAGTTTCATCAATGCCACTACCGACACGCTGCTCTATTGCCAGACATTCTGCAACCTCGCAGAAGAGGCAGGCCTGGGCACCTGCTTCCTGGGCACGACGGTCTATATGCCACAGATGATCATTGACACGCTCCAGTTGCCAAAGCTCACCTTTCCCGTGGCAACGATCACCCTCGGATGGCCCGGCGAGAACCCGGCGCAAAGCGACCGATTGCCCATAGAGGCTATCTTGCATAAGGAGACGTTCGAGGACTATACCCCAGAAAAGATAGACAAGTACTACGGCTACAAAGAGTCGCTGCCGGAGAACAAGCACTTTGTCGAGATCAATCACAAAGAGACGTTGGCGCAAGTCTTCACCGACATACGCTACACCCGCAAGGACAATGAGGCCCTGTCGGAAGGGCTGGTCAAAGCGCTCAGAAATCAAGGATTTATTAAGTGATGGCTACTATTCAGATTATACCCGTTGAGAACGGTCAACAGCGCAGGGCATTTCTCGACTTCTTTTATGATCTCTACCGCGACTGCCCTTACGCCGTGCCTTATCTGTACCTGGCAGAGAAGTTGACGCTCAAGCCGGGCTCAAACCCTGCCTTCGCTTTCTGTGAGGCACAATGTTTCCTCACGCTCAAGGACGGGAAAGTTGCCGGACGTGTCGCTGCTATCATCAACCGACGCGCCAACGACCACTGGAAGCGGAAAATGGTACGGTTCGGTTGGTTCGACTTCATTGATGATCCCGCTGTCAGCGAGGCACTGCTCAAGGCAGTAGCCGACTGGGGAAAGGCCAAGGGCATGACGGAGATCGCCGGACCATTCGGCTTTGAGGATATGGACCGCGAAGGAATGCTCGTCGATGGATTCGATCACCTCTCCACGATGTATATCAACTACAATTATCCTTATTACGCCTCGCACATGGAGCGTCTGGGCTTCAAGAAGGACAACGACTACGTGGAATACAAGGTCAAAGTGCCGGAGGTGACACCCGAGAAGTTCTCGCGCACGGCAGCCCTCATAGAGAAGCGCTACCACTTAGCGCCACGTAAGTTTAACAGCCACGATATGACGAAAGGCGGCAGAGGACACGAGCTGTTCGACATTCTAAACGTCACGTACAGCAACCTCTACGGCTACTCGCATCTCTCCGATGACCAGATCGACACCATTGTCAACAACTATATCAAGCTCGCCGATCTCAACCTCGTGACGTGTGTCGTCGACACGGATAAAGACGATAAGATGGTAGGCTTCGGCGTATCGTTCCCTTCTTTCTCTGAGGCGCTGCGCAAGACGCACGACGGCCACCTGCTGCCTTTCGGCTGGTGGCACCTGCTGAAAGCACTCAAATGGCACAAGACACCCGTCGTCGACCTGCTGCTCATCGGCGTGCTCCCTGAGTATCGCATGAAAGGAGCCAACGCCATCATCTTCAACGATCTCATCTCCTGGTACCGCCGCTACGGGTTCGAGTATGCCGTCACGGGACCACAGATGGAGACTAACAAGAAGGTGCTTTCCCAATGGCAATATCTCGACTCGGAGGAGATCCGGCGGCACCGAATATATGTAAAAGACATTTAGAAGGCCGGAAGTTCAGAAGTCCGGAAGTCCGGTCAAATGCAGAACAATAATTCTGAGCATAGTAATGACTGGACTTCCGAAGTTCCAGACTTCTTAAAAACACACACCATGGAAAACGAAGTATTGAAAAACATCAAGGAGCGTCGCAGCGTACGTCGCTTCAAACAAGAACAGCTTTCAGACGAGGACCTGCGCACCGTCCTCGAAGCCGGTACGTGGGCACCCACTGGCATGGGTACACAGGCTCCTTTCATCGTTGCCATACAGGACGAGGCGCAGAAAACGACACTCTCTAAGATCAACGCAATGATCATGGGTACAAAGTCAGATCCTTTCTACGGTGCTCCGACACAAATCTATGTCTTTGCCCCGAACGACAATGCCAACAATGTCAAGGACGGCAGCCTCATCCTTGGTACGATGATGCTTGCCGCCCACTCCATCGGTCTGGGCTCGTGCTGGATCAACCGCGTCGACAAGATGGTCGCCTACCCTGAGATGCAGCAGCTCATGAAAGTATGGGGACTGCCCGACGGTCTCATGGGTGTCGGCTCCCTCGCCATCGGCTATCCCGACGGTACCCCGCATGCCCCCAAGCCACGCAAAGAAGGATATTTTCGCGTCATAAAATAAAAAAGAACCTTTCTTACCATAAAGGATCCTTTCTTACCATAAAGAAACAAGAACAGACAGCGCATTGTTGAGTAAGCAGTCACATAGTGACTGCCCCCTAAGCGCAACAATCGAAATAATCTCAATAAGAATGTTATCATCTTTTCATCAAAAATTCATTTACGCCCTTCCCCTCGCCCTGCTCTGTACGACAGCCGTGGCTCAGAAGCGCGCGTTCACCATTGAGGATGTCTATCGCGTAAAAACAGCTTATGGCGTGACGGCCACGGCTTCCGGCAAGATAGCCTATACCCTCAGCACCCCAGACCTCTATCAGCAGAAGGCAACCTCAAATATCTATACTACCGGCGGCATAGCCATGACCTCAGACGGCGAGAGCTTTGCTCCGCAATGGAGCGCCGACGGCAAATATATCTATTATACCTCGTCGCGCAGCGGCCTGCCGCAGGTATGGCGCGCAGAGGCTGCCAATGCTTTCGCGGCTGTGCAGCTGACCGATTATAAGCTCGGCGTGCAAGGGGCTGTGGTATCGCCCAACGGCCGCTACATCGCCTTCGCGGCTGAAGTAGACCCCAATCTCAAAGACGCTGACGGCTCCCTGAACAAGAAAGCCAACGAGACAAAGGCAAAGAACCCTATCCAGGCACACACGAGCGACAAGCTGCTCTTCCGTCACTGGACAGAATACACCGACGGCAAATACTGGCACATCATCGTCTACGACACGGTGAACAAGACCTATACCGATGTCACACCCGGGAAATTCCACTCCCCCGTGTTCTCGCCATCCGGTCCTTCGGGCTTCGTGTTCTCGCCCGACAGCAAGGAACTGTGCTATCTCAGCAATCACGACGCACACCCCGAGGCCAGCACGAACTGTGACCTTTGGACGGTGCCGGTCAATGGCGGCGAGGCAAAGAACCTCACGGCTGAAAACAAAGCCTGGGACGGATCGCCCCAATATTCACCCGACGGACGCTATATCGCCTACCGCTTCCAGCGCACTCCCGGCTACGAGAGCGACCGGTTCATCCTCGGCCTCATCGACCGTAAGACAGGAGCTAAACGCGTGCTCACGGAGACTTTTGACAACTGGGTCGACGACTATAAATGGTCTGACGATTCAAAGAAGATCTATTTCCTCGGTGAGGTAAAAGGCGCGGAGCCGCTCTTTGAGCTCGACGTGAAGACCGGCAAGCGGCGCTGCCTCATCGCCGACAAGGCTGTCTCCGGCTTCGACTTCGACAGCAAGGGCAACCTCTGGTTCTCTTATTCCACCACGGGCAAGCCGACGGCGATCTATCACACAACGCTGAAAAACCCGAGGAAGATCACACAGATCACACACTACAACGATTCCCTGGAGGCTGCCGTCGACATCCGGCCTTCAGAGCAGATGTGGGTCAAAGGGGGCGACGGCGACTCCGTGGAGGTGTTCATCGTCAAGCCTCACGGCTTCGACCCTGCCAAGAAATATCCGCTCGTCATCAACGTCCATGGCGGACCGCAGATGCAGTGGATGAACTCCTACCGTGCCGACTGGCAGGTCTATCCCGGTGCGGGCTACGTCGTAGCCTATCCCAACCCACACGGATCGACGGGCTACGGACAAAAGTTCTGCCGCGCCATCAGCGGCTCTTGGGGCGGGCGCCCGTACGAGGATGTCATGAAGGTTACCGATGCCCTCGCACAACTGTCGTACGTCGACTCCACACGCATGGGTGCCATGGGATGGAGCTACGGCGGTTACTTCATGAACTGGCTGCAGGGACAGACCAAGCGGTTCAAATGTCTGGCTTCGATGATGGGGCTCTTCGACCTGCGCTCCATGTGGGGTGCCACGGAGGAGCTCTGGTTTCCGAACTTCGACCTCGAAGGACAGCCGTGGAACTCGGAGCTTTATAAGAAGTGGAGTCCGTCGGAATATGTGAAGAACTTTTCCACCCCGACCCTCATCATCACCGGCGAGCGCGACTACCGCGTGCCTTACACCCAGGCCCTGCAGTATTTCTCCACGCTGCAGACCCTCGGCATACCGAGTCGCATCATCGTCTTCGACAACGACGGCCACTGGCCCAGCAGCCTGAAGTCGATGCCGCTCTATTATAATGCCCATCTCGAGTGGTTCCATCAATATCTCGGAGGCGATCCGGCACCCTGGAGCACAGAAGAGATGGTGAAGAAAGCACCGTGGCAAAAATAACTGATGTTGTGTAGGCAGTCACCGTATGACTGCCTACAGCTTTTAATCCCTACCATGCTTCACATAAGACGACATTTTTTCCTCCCCTTTTTCCTTCTCTTCTCCCTTTCTCTTCTGGCTCAGACGCAGCCTTCGCACGCCACTGAGACGCTTCAGCAATTAGCTGAGCGGCTGCTCAACGGCAAGCAAGGAAGCATCGTAGCCATCGAACCGAAAACGGGGCGCATCCTGGCGCTCGTCAGTCGCGACAAGATAGGCGATGGGGTCAACCGCGCCGTATCAACAACTTATTCGCCCGGCTCAACCTTCAAGACAGCACAGGCACTCTACTTTCTTTCCAGTGGATGGCTCAGCGCCGACAAGACTTATCCTTGCCACAAAGGATTCTATTTCAATAAGATTCATGTAGGGTGCCATGCACATAAGGCACCCCTCGACCTTGTCGGAGCCATCGGACAGTCGTGTAACAGCTACTTCTGCAAAGCATATCAGGAATACATCGACGACCGCAGCTTTACCCTGACCAAATGGCGGGCTATCAACAGTTGGGCTATGTTCATGCACAGTCTCGGCTTAGGCATTGCTATCGCGCCCTCACTCGCGAATGAGGCAACAGGCCTTGTCCCCGACTCGGCTTATATGCGCAACCACTACCGCGCGTGGAATGGCACGACCATCATGTGGATGGGCATGGGGCAAGGCGAGGTCAGGATATCACCCCTGCAGCTCTGCAACCTGGCAGCTCTGATCGCTAACGGCGGTTGGTGGATAACGCCACATGTTGATGATAATTTGTCAAACATCGGGCAGCTGAGCCCCGACCCTCAGGGAGACGACAGCACAACGGCTGACAAGCCTGTCCGGCACGAGTCGATGGCCACTCCCGACGCGATAGCTCGTGTGCAGCGCGGCATGCGGCTCTGTGTCACCCATGGCACGGCGGCTGCCATCAACACGCCTGCCTACCGCATCTGTGGCAAGACAGGCACGGCAGAGAACAAAGGCGAGGATCACAGTATCTTCATGGGTTATGCACCGATGGTCAACGCCCGTGTCGCCGTCAGTGTCTATGTCGAGAATGGTGGCTTCGGAGCCGACTTAGCCGCCCCCATAGCATCGCTGATCATCGAGAAAGCCCTCACCGGACACCTCTCCAAAGCCTCGGAAGCAAAGGCCGAACGATGGGCGAAGCATCAGGTCAAGATAACCCCAGTGGAGATCCCCGTCTCGTTTGATAACCTATGACCAAAGTTCACATGCCAACGGCTCGCACACTTTTAATTATTGCACAAACATTTTTGCAAACCCAAAAGAATAGCGTATCTTTGCAACCGAAGGAAAAGAAATAAAGCATGATTGACAGGCAGACAGTAGAAAAGATCAAGGATGCGGCAAACATCGTGGATGTGGTATCGGAGTTCGTCACGTTAAAGAAGTCGGGAGCCAACTATAAAGGCCTCTGCCCGTTCCACAACGAGAAGACCCCGTCGTTCTATGTATCGCCGGCCCGCGGCACCTGTCACTGCTTCGGCTGTGGTAAGGGCGGCAACGCCGTGACGTTCATCATGGAGCATGAGCAGCTCACCTACCCGGAGGCGCTGCGTTGGCTCGCCAAGAAATATCATATCGAGATACACGAGCGCGAACTGACCAATGAGGAGAAAGAGGAGCAGTCGAAGCGCGAGTCGATGTTCATCGTCAACGAATGGGCAGAGAAATATTTCGAGAACCTGCTCCACAACCATCCTGACGGTCAGGCCATCGGCTTGCAGTATTTCCGCTCCCGGGGATTTCGCGACGACATCATCAAGAAGTTCAATCTCGGCTACGACCTCCCCGACCGTTTCCTCCTCGGCACGGCAGCGAAACAGAAAGGCTACAAGACGGAGTTCCTCACTGCCACGGGCCTCTGTTATCAGACGGAGCGTGGTGAGCTCATCGACCGTTTCGCCGGCCGTGTCGTCTTCCCGTGGACGGGCGTGAGCGGAAAGGTCGTGGGCTTCACGGCGCGCGTCCTCGACAAGCGCACGAAAGGTGTCAACCAGAAATATGTCAACTCCCCCGACTCGGAGGTGTTTCACAAAGACCATGAGCTCTACGGCATCTGGCAGGCCAAGCGTGCCATCGCCAAGGAAGACCGCGTCTATATGGTTGAAGGCCAGGCCGATGTCATCTCCATGCACCAGTGTGGCATTGAGAATGTCGTCGCCAACTCAGGAACGGCACTGAGCATCCATCAGATACACATGCTCCACCGTTTCACCTCGAACATCACGCTGATCTACGACGGCGATGCTGCCGGCATACATGCAGCCCTGCGCGGTACCGACATGCTGCTCTCGGAAGGTATGAGCCTCCGGGTCCTGCTGCTGCCCGGCGGACAGGATCCCGATGAGTTCGCACGCAACCACACGGCGGAGGACTTCAGAAAATATATTGAGGAGCATCAGGAAGACTTCATCCAGTTTAAGACCACACTGTTGCTCAAAGGCGAGACCGACCCGAAGAAACGTGCCGACGGCATCAGTTCCATCGTGGAGAGCATCTCTGTCATCCAGGATCCGATCCTCCGCGACACCTATATTCACGACTGTTCACAACGCATCGGCATCGCTGAGGCTACGCTGATCAACAGGATGAACGGGTTCATTATAAGAAGAAGGGGAAACGGCGCTACGGGTCCGGCTTCCGCCCCTTCCCCTTCAGAGAGGGGGGCAGGCGCTGCCAATGACGCCATAGCCGCTCCAAGTATTGCATCCTCCCTCCATGAAGGTGAGGGAACAGGAGCTGGTGCTCCCCTCCTGCGTCTCATCATCAAGCATGGCGAAAGCATTATATATAAAAATGTGAAGGACGACGAAGGCAACAGCCATAACCTCACCGTGGCACAAGTCGTAGCCTATAGCCTCGGACAAGACGGCCTCAACTTCGGCAGTGACCTCTACAACCGCATCCTTAATGAGGCTGCTGAGAAAAGCAGCGACCCACAATGGAAAGCCGAACCTTACTTCCTACACCACGAAGATATCAACATCTGCCAGTTGGCCACCCAGCTCTCGACCGACCGGTATCATCTCACGGAGCACAAAGAAGAGGAGCCCATGAATAAAGAGGCTAAGCTGCAGCAGGAAGCCAATCGAGCCGACACCCTTCGCAACCAGACAGAGCATATGCTCCTCGACTTCCGCATGGCTTACGTCGAAAAACACCTCAAAGAGCTTCAGGCAGAGATGTCACGTGCCGGCAAAGACTTAGAGAAGATCAAGAAGCTCATGGCTGACTACAAAGATATGCAACAGATACGCAATGCCCTCGCTAAAAGATTGGGAAACAGCATCATCCTCTAAGCGGCCTCCACCCGCCCTGTAGAGCTGCCTTCCCGTCCGCCCTGTAGAGCTGCCTTCCCGTCCCCCTGATGAGCGTCTCCGTCCAAAAGTTGGGCTGTCTCCGCCCAATAGTTGTGTATGCAGTCGCATAGCGACTGCAAGCCCGCCTCAACATTTTTTCGCAAAAACTGCCCGTTTCTCAATTCTTTATGCTATCTTTGTACAAAAATCAAGAAACACGGCAATGCAGACCATAGATATCATATCTTCCATCATTCTACTCCTCGTTACCATCGCTCTGGCCGTCTACTGGGTGCTGAGGATCCGTAACATGAGAAAAGCCCTGCGGCTGCCCTTCATCAACGACCACAGGGCTATCATCACGCAGGCGCTGCGCAAGATGAACATCAAGACTGAATGGGAGAAGAATGAGAACAAACAGATCGCTCATTTCAACTATCAGGGCGGTCACTTCAATATTGCCTTGGAGAAGGGCAGCCCTTATGCCCGCGTCTCTTATCTCTACTTCTACAAGACCGACATGGACAAGCTCGATGCCGTGCGCCTCACCTGTAATCTCTGCAACCTCAACACCGATGCCTGCCGCGTCGTTTACACCATCGACGAGAAGGAAGGCGATGTCGATGTTCATCTCGTCAGCGTGTTGCCCATCATCCGCGAGGGAATGGACGAAGAGCTTCAGCGCGTCATGGGCGATGCCTTCCGCTGGCAAGAGGCTTTTGCCAAGCGCATCGAAAAGATGGAGAAGCATAAAGGCACGGACATGGAGAAGATCAAAGCCGACTACGAGCGAGAATTGGAGCTCATCCGAGAGCAGGAGATGACCCACCAGCAGGAAGGACCCGACTGGCACGAGACCAAGACGACCGCGCACACGCTCTGCGACCTCCTCAACACGACAATGGGACTGACAGACATCATCCCCATCAGCATAAGCATCACAAGAAACGAATCTGTCACCGTCTTATCAGACCCCGACCGGATACTCAACATAAAGATCAGCGACCTCCTTATCGCCGACGGTGACTTCGCCTTTAAGTCGGCCATCGCCAAGCTCGACTTCTACGACCCACGCGACATCCTCAAGGAGCGCCACCTGATGATGGACATCGAGGCGGAAGAGCAGACGAAAGACACGCTCTACTACCGTATCACCTTCTCGCTGGCTCCCGTATCGCTCACTGTCGATACGAATGAGAACGCCGGGACACGGGAGAAGAAGATGACGAGCGTGCTACTCGGCTACGACCTCACACCCTCGAAGAAGCGCTTAGATCACTTCCGCTATGTGCGCAAAGAAGCATTGGAAAAGAGCAAGAACGGGCAGGAAGAAAGCATGACGGAAGAAGAGAAATTAATCGCCAAGATGCAGGATTCTCATGTCGCCGAAAACTATTTCACGGGCCGGCAACTCTACCTACACAAACGTTATTATGAAGCCGTGGGGCACCTCACCGATGCTTTCCGCAACCTCACAAAAGAAATAGGGGAAAAGGACATCATCTCACAAGAGATGATCTACGAGATTGCCTATCTCATCGGCTGCTGTTATATGTGCCTGCACCAATATGAGAAAGCATGCTTTTATCTACAGATAACGCTTAATTCGTACCATGAGTACTATTTCGAAGCCTACATCAACTGTCTCATCAACAACCACGATTATCGGGCATGGGGGTTCATCATCGACATGCAACAGGGTCTCCTCCAAGCCCTCGAATCCATAGAAGAGAGGAAAAGATCTGAGGACGATGACACGGAACCGGATCCCGAATTGGTACAAGAGAAGAAGAGAATAGAGCGTTTCTCCGCTTTCCTCAAACGACGTAAAGCCTATCTCCTCGTCAGCTCAGGCAAGTATGAACAGGCCGAGGCTCTGCTCAAGAAGCTTCTCGACGATCCGGAAAACAGTGACTTCGCGCTCACGGAATTGGCTTACATACAGAACAATAAGAAAATGAAATAACAAAATATTGGAAATAAAAAGAAGATATGTATTACATTGAAAAATCATTTGAGATATCAGCATGCCATCACCTCGTCTTAGACCATGGCAGCAAATGTGAGAACGTACACGGACACAACTGGCAGGTGACGGTCTATTGCAAGTCGGAGACACTCGACAACAACGGTATGGTCGTCGACTTCACGATCATCAAACAGCAGATCCACGGCAAACTCGACCACCAGGACCTCAACCAGGTGCTCGACTTCAACCCCACAGCAGAGAACATCGCCAAGTGGATCGTCGACACCATCCCCCACTGCTACAAAGCGCGTGTGGCAGAGACATCCAACAACATCGCTATCTACGAGAAGCCTGAATAGATAACACAGAGAACGATGGAAAAGACCTATCGTGTCAACGACATCTTCTACTCGCTCCAGGGCGAGGGACATAACGCCGGACGCGCCGCTGTCTTCGTACGGTTCAGTGGCTGTAACCTCCACTGCCCGTTCTGCGACACCGACTTCTCTCATTTCGAGACTTTGACAGCACAAGAGATCATCCGGCGCATGCAGACACTCATCCCGCAAGTGGCGAAGAAGCCCATCGTGGTGCTCACGGGCGGTGAGCCGACCCTGCAGGCGGACGCAGCGCTCCTCGACGCTATCCATGCCGCCCGCTTCCCGTTCATCGCCATGGAGAGCAACGGCACGAGGGAGCCGCCTGCAAACCTCGACTGGCTGACGGTATCGCCCAAGGAGAACGTGAGGGTGCGGCGATGCAACGAACTGAAGGTGCTCTACAACGGAACGAACGAGCCCAGCGACGGCGGCATCCAGGCAGACTATTACTACCTCCAGCCGCTCGACACAGGCAGAGCCCAAGAGAACAAAGACATCCTTGAGCACTGCGTCTGGTACATCAAAGCCCATCCACGCTGGCGCCTCAGCTTGCAGACGCATAAGCTCATCGGGATAAAATAACAGAGGAAGACAACGAGGAGACATGGAATACCTCTATTGGATCTTTTACGCACTTTATATCATCGTCGATGCGTTGGTGATGATAAAGGTCGTCATGGATAACAGGCAGCCCGCCAAGACCATGACATGGATCCTTGTGCTCTGGGCACTCCCCGTCATTGGAATTCTCCTTTATATCTTCTTCGGACAGAATACGCGCAAGGAGCGGCTCATCTCTGAAAGGTCTCTGAGCCAACTGACAAAGCGGTCGATGTTCGAATATATCGAACAGAAAGACCTCCGGCTCCCGGAGTCGCACCGCCTATTGATGCTGCTGTTTAAGAACCAGAGCATGGCGCTGCCGTTCAAAGACAATGACGTTGCGCTCTACACCTCCGGCTACGACTTCTTCCCCGCCCTGCTGCATGCAATAAGCATGGCGCAACATCATATCCACATCGACATCTACATCTTTGAGGACGACGAACTCGGCAACCTCATCGCTGATGCCCTCATCGACCGGGCGAAGCACGGCGTGGAGGTGCGGGTCATCTACGACGACGTGGGATGCTGGAAAGTGAAGAACGCTTTCTATGAGCGCATGCGCAATGCCGGCATCGATGTACATCCTTTCATGCCGGTGAAGTTTCCTGCCTTCACATCGAAAGCCAACTACCGCAACCACCGGAAGATCCTGGTCATCGACGGCAAGGTGGGGTTCATCGGCGGCATGAACTTCGCCACACGTTATGTCAAAGGCACTGACGCACAGCCCTGGCGCGACACGATGATGCGCATCACCGGCGGCGCCGTCTATGGCCTGCAGCGCGCCTTCCTCATCGACTGGTATTTCGTGGACCGTACCCTGATAACAAGTCGCAACTATTACCCGGCCTTAGAAGCGGACATTCACAACAACTGTGTCGCTCAAGTTGTCACGAGCAGTCCCGTCACGGAATGGCCCGACATCATGCAGGGCTACGTCCGTATCCTCTTGGAAGCCAAGCGCTACGTCTATATCGAGACCCCTTATTTTCTCCCTACCGAGCCCGTGCTCTTCGCCCTGCGCACGGCAGCCCTCGCAGGCATCGACGTGAGGATCATCATCCCCATGCACAGCGACACGAGGGTCGTAGAATGGGCCAGCAGCAGCTATATAAAAGATGTGATAGATGCCGGCGTGAAGGTATGTCTCTACCAAGCGGGTTTCAACCACTCGAAGTTCTTGGTCAGCGATGACAGCATCTGTACCTGTGGCAGTACGAATGTCGACTTCCGCAGTTTTGAGCACAACTTTGAGGCTAATGTCTTCTTCTATGACGAAGGGCTCGCCCTGCGAATGAAAAAAATATTTCTGAAAGATGAGGCGGTCAGTCCCTTAGCCACGGAGGTGTATGCCAAGACACCATTCTCGTTCCGCAGGCGCCTCTGGGCAAGTATTGTCCGGCTTCTTAGTCCGCTCTTGTAATTTTTTCGTAACTTTGCAGACAAAAGGTAAAGATATGAAATTAAGATTCAACACACCGGCAATCCTCGGTGGCTGCGTCATTCTCTTAGCGCTGCTGTGTGTCCTGAGCATCGGTGCTCCGATACACTTCGACCATGAGCGCAGCATGAGGGAGAAAGCGGTGAAAGTACGCCTCATGACCATACGCACGGCAGAAGAACAGTACCGTGCCCGGCATGGTGTCTATGCCGGCAGCTTCAAGGAACTCGCACAGAGCGGCCTCCTTGCCGACTCCCTCTCCTTCATCCCCTACACCGAGGGGATCCGTTTCTCACTCACAGCAACAACACTCCCCGGCAAGAGCGGGCGGAAAATCCCCGTCATGCAATGTGCCGCCACCTACAGTCAGTACCTCAGCGGCTTAGACAAGACCCGCATCGCGGACCTCACCGAGCAAGCCAATACCAACGGTCAGTTTCCTGGGCTGAAGATAGGCGACACGGACAGTCCTAACGACAATACGGGGAACTGGTAAAACAACACACTTATGTCCAACAGAATGATCATGCGTGCCAGCAACGACTCGCTGGCCTTTGCACTCCCCCAGAAGGAAGACCGCACCCGCATCAGATTTTACAGATACATCTCGAAGAGCGGCATCTCCATCGCTGCCAACCTCCGCGACGCCTTCAAGACCGTGGAGATGCTCCAAGAAACTATTGGCCGCGCCACGCTCCTCGTCGACACGCCCGTGCTGCTCATTCCCCTTGACGAATACAAAGAAGGCGACAAGGAGACGTTGTACATGCACTCCTTCCCCTCAACGGATGGCGCGAGCATCGTCGCCAACGTCCTGCCCGACCTTCATGCCGTGGCGCTCTTTGCCCTTAACAGGGATCTCAAAACCGTCCTCGAAGACCATTATGAGGATGTGAGGTACATCCATCTCATGCAACCGATGTGGGATTATCTCCACCGTCGCAGTTTCCTGGGCAATCGCAGAAAGCTCTACGTCTATTTCCATGACAACAACCAGTTGGAGATCTTCAGTTTCGAGCGAAACCATTTCATCTTCTACAACCGCTACAAGGCCCGTTCGATCAAGGATATGGTCTATTTCATTCTCTTCGTGTGGAAGCAGTTAGCCCTCGACCAGATGCGTGACGAGCTCTTCCTCCTCGGTGACATCCCTGAGAAAGACAACCTCCTCAAAGCCCTCCGTATCTACGTGCAGATGGTGGCTGTCATCAATGCCGCGGCAAGTTTCAATAACGTGCCCCTAACCCAGGAGAAAGGCATCACCTTCGACATGATAACAGCATTATTAGCATAGAAATTCAAAGACATGCGCATCATTACCGGACAATATAAAGGTCGGCATTTCGACATACCACGTACCTTCAAGGCACGCCCCACGACCGACTTCGCCAAGGAGAACATCTTCAATGTGCTCAACGGCTATATCGACTTCGACGGCTCCGCAGCCCTCGACCTCTTTGCCGGCACGGGCAGCATCTCACTGGAGATGCTCTCACGCGGCTGTGCCCCCGTCGTCAGCGTCGAGGCAGACCGCGACCACGCCGCCTTCATCGCCCAGTGCATGAAGAAGATCGGCACGACAGACAATATCCTCATCCGGGGCGACGTGTTCCGTTTCCTGAAGAAATGTCATGAACAGTTCGACTTCATCTTCGCCGATCCGCCCTACGCCTTGGAGGACCTCGCCACCCTGCCCAGCCTCGTCCTGGGCAACGACCTGCTCAAGCCCGACGGCATCTTCGTCCTCGAGCACGGCAAGACCTACGACTTCTCCCAAGAGCCCCGCTTCATCGAGCACAGGAGCTACGGCAGCGTCAACTTCTCCCTGTTCCGATGAAGACCTATGAACTCGTCGACCGTATCATCGGCAACTTCGGCTTCTCTCCTACCCCCGACCAGCACAACGCCCTGACCGTCTTTGCCCGTTTTCTCGCCGACCGTCGCCGTGAGGCTGTGATGATCCTCCGCGGCTCTGCCGGAACGGGTAAGACCTCGCTCGCCGCCGCCATCGTCTACACGCTCCACACCCTCGGACAGCACCTCGTGCTCATGGCACCGACCGGAAGGGCCGCAAAGGTCTTCTCCCTGAGCAGTGGCATGCCCGCTGCAACGATCCACCGTTCGATCTACCGCGAGAAGAAGTTCACCGGGGTGGAGGGATCCTTCGACCTTAACTTCAACTTCCATAAGAACACCCTCTTCGTCGTCGACGAGGCCTCGATGATCGGCAACGGCAGCGCCGGGGAGAGCGGCTTCGGATCGGGCAGCGTGCTCTACGACCTCATGCGCTATGTCTACAACGGTAACAACTGCCGGCTGATGCTCATCGGCGACAAGGCGCAGCTGCCACCCGTCGGAGAGGAAGAGGCACCGGCCCTGTCAGCAGAGGAGCTCGAGGGATACGGTCTCATCGTCTATCAGTGCGACCTCGATGAGGTCCTCCGACAAGGAGAGGGCTCGGGCATCCTTTATAACGCCACACGTATCCGAAAGATGATCACGCACAGTGAGATGACCCAACTGCCGAAGATTCGCTTTCGCGGCTTCTCCGACATCACCGTCATGCCCGGCAATGAGCTCATCGAGAGCCTCGCTTCGAGCTACAGCAACATCGGGACTGATGATACCATTGTGATCACCCGTTCCAACAAACGCGCGAACATCTACAACCAGGGTATCCGCAACACCATCCTCGACCGCGAGGAGGCACTATGCCCGGGCGACATGCTCATGATCGTCAAGAACAAATATATCACCAACGACGATCCCGACGACAGTCCGGACAACAACCCTAAGCGCAATCCGGGCAACAACGCCAAGGAGACCTTCATTGCCAACGGCGACCGCTGCATCGTGCGCCGTGTACACCATTTCGTCGACCTCTACGGTTTCCATTTTGCCGACGCCACTTTGGCCTTTCCCGACTTCGACAACTTAGAACTCGACACAACGGTCATCCTCGACACCCTCATGAGTGAGGCTCCGGCACTGACAAGGGAACAGAACGAGAAGCTCTTCAATGCCGTCCTGGAGGACTATCAGGACATCCCCACAAAGCCCGAGCGTATGAAAGCACTGCGTAAAGACAAGTATTTCAATGCCGTCCAGGTGAAGTTCGCCTACGCCGTGACCTGTCACAAGGCGCAGGGCGGACAGTGGCACCACGTCTATCTCGACCAGGGCTACATGACAGACGACATGCTCACGCCCGATTATATCCACTGGCTCTACACCGCCTTCACGCGTGCCCGTGACAAACTGTTTCTCGTCAACTGGCCAAAGACACAAATAGAAGTTTGATTTTTTGCACAAAACGTATTCTTTTGTGCATTATTTGGCTTATTTCATACCAATTCTTTGGCAGGGCGGTAAAAATATTGTAATTTTGCCCCGTCATAGCGTGATAACTGTTGGAATAACACATAATTATATATTATATTTACATGAAATTGAACATTGTAGTACTTGCCAAGCAAGTACCCGACACGCGTAATGTCGGTAAGGATGCCATGACAGCTGAGGGCACGGTGAACCGTGCTGCGCTGCCTGCCATCTTCAACCCCGAAGACCTCAACGCGTTGGAGCAGGCTCTGCGCCTGAAGGATCTGGATCCTGAGAACGTACACGTCGGTGTTGTCACGATGGGTCCTCCCCGTGCTGGCGAGATCCTCCGTCAGAGTCTCTACCGCGGTGCCGATGAAGGCTGGCTGCTTACCGACCGCAAGAGTGCGGGAGCTGATACCCTCGCTACGGCTTATTTCCTTTCCAAAGCGATCGAGAAGATCAACAAGGAAGTGTTCCATGTCGACCTCGTCCTCGGCGGACGCCAGGCTATCGATGGTGACACGGCACAGGTCGGCCCACAGGTGGCACAGAAGCTCGGTCTGAACCAGGTGACCTATGCGGAGGAGATCAAAGAAGTCAAAGACGGCAAGGCTACAATCGTGCGTCATATCGACGGTGGCGTGGAGACCGTTGTTGCCCCCCTGCCGGTGATGGTGACTGTGAACGGCACCGCCGCTCTCGCACGTCCTTGCAACGCCAAGCGCGTCATGAAATACAAATACGCTACATGCCCCATGGAGCGCAAGGGCGACGAGCCCTGGACGGCCCTCTATGAGACACGCCCCTATCTCACCCTCGGACAGTGGAGCATCGCCGACTGCGGAGCCGACTACGACCAGTGTGGTCTCGCCGGTTCACCGACAAAGGTGAAAGCTGTGAAGAACATCGTCTTCCAGGCCAAAGAGAGCAAGCGTCTCACGGCATCCGATGCGGATGTCGAGGGGCTCATCAAGGAACTGCTCGACGAGAGCATCATCGGGTAATAAGTTATTTAGTTCTTGAGTTGATAAGTTCTTGAGTTGATAAGTTTTCAACTCACCAACTCATCAACTCAATAACTCATAAACTCATAAACTCAACAAACAATGAACAACGTATTTGTATATTGCGAGATAGAAGGCACCACCGTACAGGAGGTGTCACAGGAACTGCTCACCAAAGGCCGTAAGCTCGCCGACACCCTCGGCGTAGAGCTCGAAGCCATCGTGGCAGGCACAGGAATCAAAGGTAAGGTGGAAGACCAGATCTTGCCTTACGGTGTCGACAAGCTCTTCGTCTTCGATGGCGAGGGTCTCTTCCCCTACACGTCGGCACCTCACACCGACATCGTCGTCAACCTCTTCAAAGAGGAGAAACCGCAGATCGCCCTCATGGGCGCCACCGTCATCGGCCGTGACCTCGGCCCGCGCGTGTCATCTTCACTGACCTCCGGTCTCACCGCCGACTGCACACAGCTCGAGATCGGCGACTATGACGACAAGAAGACAGGCAAGCACTACGACAACCTGCTCTATCAGATCCGTCCGGCCTTCGGTGGTAACATCGTGGCAACGATCGTCAACCCCGACCACCGTCCGCAGATGGCTACCGTACGCTCCGGTGTCATGCAGAAAGCCCTCTACGCCGGCAAGGCCAAAGGAGAGGTTGTCTATCCCGATCCGAAGAAATATGTCAACCCGCTGTCTTACGCCGTCCAGGTCATCGACCGTCATGTTGAGGCTGCGAAGAACAACCTTAAGAGTGCGCCTATCGTCGTGGCTGGTGGCTACGGCATGGGTTCGAAGGAAGGGTTCGACATGCTTTTCGAACTCGCCAAGGAGCTCCATGGCGAGGTCGGTGCCAGCCGTGCAGCTGTAGATGCCGGTTGGGTAGACCACGACCGTCAGGTCGGCCAGACAGGTGTCACCGTCCATCCGAAGGTGTATATCGCGTGCGGCATCAGCGGACAGATCCAGCACATCGCCGGCATGCAGGATGCGGGTATCATCATCTCTGTCAACAGTGATCCCGATGCTCCTATCAACGCCATCGCCGACTATGTCATCACTGGCACCGTAGAGGAGGTCGTACCGAAACTTATCAAGTATTACAAGCAGAACAGTAAATAACCATGATAGACGCAAAGAAACTACAATATTATCTCGACTCCCCGCTGATGAAGCGGATCGTAGCGCTGAAAGAGCGCGACTTCGCCGACAAGGATAAGTTCGACTACGCACCGGTCTCTTATGAGGATGCCATCGAGAACTACAAACGCATCGTAGAGATCACGGACGGGGTGGCCAAAGATATCATCGAGCCCAACTCCGAGAGCGTGGACCTCGAAGGACCACACCTCGAGAACAACCGCATGGTCTATGCCTCGAAAACCTACGAGAATCTCGACGCTACGCGCAAGGCCGGTCTGTGGGGTATCACGATGCCTCGCCGCTTCGGTGGTCTGAACCTCCCCATGACCGTGTTCTCCATGCTCTCCGAGCTCGTCTCTGCTGCCGACAGCGGCTTCCAGAACGTATGGTCTCTGCAGAGCTGTATCGACACCCTCTACGAGTTTGGTACCCCCGAGCAGCAGGCTAAGTACATCCCGCGTATCTGCGCCGGTGAGACGATGTCTATGGACCTCACAGAGCCGGATGCCGGTTCGGACCTCCAGCACGTCATGCTGAAGGCTACCCAGGATGCTGACGGCACCTGGCGCCTGAACGGTGTGAAGCGATTCATCACCAACGGTGACTCCGATATCCACCTCGTCCTCGCCCGTTCCGAGGAGGGCACCCGCGATGGCCGTGGCCTGTCGATGTTCATCTACGACAAGCGCGACGGCGGTGTCGACGTGCGTCATATCGAGAACAAACTCGGTATCCATGGCTCACCAACCTGCGAGCTCGTCTATAAGAACGCCAAGGCAGAGCTCTGCGGCGACCGCCGCCTCGGACTCATCAAGTACGTCATGAGTCTGATGAACGGTGCCCGTCTCGGCATCGCTGCCCAGAGCGTCGGCCTGCAGCAGGAGGCCTACGACCAGGCTGTAGCTTATGCCCGGGAGCGTAAGCAGTTTGGAGAGGCGATCATCAACTTCCCCGCCGTCTACGACATGCTGTCACGCACGAAGGCGAAGCTCGATGCCAGCCGTGCTATCCTCTACGAGACCTCACGATTCGTCGACATCTACAAGACCCTCGAGGACATCTCCCGCGAGCGTAAGCTCACTGCTGACGAGCGTAAGGAGATGAAGCAGTACAGCCGTCTCGCCGACGCCTTCACGCCGTTAGGCAAGGGCATGACCTCTGAGTTCGCCAACCAGGCCGCCTACGACTGCGTGAGCGTCCATGGTGGCTCTGGCTTCATCATGGAGTACAAGGCACAGCGTTTGCTCCGCGACGCCCGTATTTTCTCTATCTACGAGGGTACGACACAGCTGCAGGTCGTCGCCGCTATCCGCTACATCACCAACGGCACCTACCTGAACATCATGAAGGAGATGCTGACCGAGGAGGTCTCCGAGGCTGTCAAGCCGCTCCACGACCGCATCGCTAAATGTGTGGACCTCTATGCCGAGGCTGTGGAGAAGGTGAAGGCTGATGCCAACCAGGCTGAGCATGACTTCCTAGGCCGTCGTCTGTACAACATGACGGGCGACATCATCCTCTCGCTCCTGCTTCTCCGCGACGCTACAAAGAACGCCGAAGAGTTTGAGAAGAGCGCCAACGTTTTCGTACGCATGGCCGAAGAGACATGCATTGGGGCTCATGCTTACATCATGAACTTCTCGGCAGACGATC
This sequence comes from uncultured Prevotella sp., assembly GCA_900315955.1. Lineage (GTDB taxonomy): Bacteria > Bacteroidota > Bacteroidia > Bacteroidales > Bacteroidaceae > Prevotella. The sequence goes on along the minus strand of ONBC01000024.1, from coordinate 1,407 downwards.
TGAAGAACTTCGTTACCGAATAACCTGCTGACGTTCATCAGCAAGACAAATAACCAGGTAGGAGGTAGGCACCCGTCATAGGCACTTATCTCCTACTTTTGTTTTTGTACCTCACACACAACCACCATATGTAACCATCCCGCTTTTACGGTCAGAAATAAACAAGAAAGTAGCAAAGAATGCCATATACATAACTAGTTTTTCAAAAAAGACATAATATTTCCTAAAATGTCAGCATCATCTTTAGTATATACAATTTAAGCATGTACAGGTTATATAAGAATTTTAATCCCCTAAAATCATATTTATTGGCAAGCGGAATCAATGCGTTTGCCAATGAAAGACAACTTAATTACAAAATGAAGATCTTATTTTTCCTAATCTTTATATTTGAAAGTATTGTTATTTCTGGATACCCTACAATTCCGAAAGGATTTTGTAACCAAATAAGTGTTACAGGGGTAAGAAAGGTTACAACCATAACACATGACAAATGGAGCATTGTTTGTAATTTCGACAGACAAGGATTTCTTAATCGCGAGCAGAGGTTTTACAAAGGGGAATTGAAGGCTGATTATGCCTACGAGTACAAGATTACGGACAGTGTCTTGGTGACAATAGTAACAGATCGGGAAAATCAGCACATCAAATTGGTAAAGAAAAGCGAAGACTACCTTTCGCCTTCTGGCAAATGTTACAAATGCAGAGTGTACATGAATGGTTCAGAATCCGCATCATTATATGTTGACAACTTTGTATATGACGGAGATTTGCTGATTAGCTATGATGTGGCCACTGCCTGGCAAAAGAGAAATGGGAAAGCCTCAAAAGTACACTATTATTATAATAAAAAGAAGCAAAAAATTCTCGAAACAAAATCCTTCAATGGAACAGACAGTGTAATCTATTCCTATGATAAAATGGGAAGGTTAACAGGCGAGACAAAAACATCAGATAGTCTATCCGTCTTGAGCGGTATAGTTCCCTATGCAGACAACGAATTAAATAAAGTTCAACTCACATATTCTCATTTTGACAATAAAGGAAATTGGACGAAGAGTTATTATACTACTCAAGAAGAAAAGATATTTCGCTCAAAAAGAAAAATAGAATATTGGTGACCTGCGACATCAGCAACATCTCGGAATACCATTGATGTGGTATATTTTAATCTCTTATTAAATTAATTTGTTATTTATTTGTTATATTTACAAACATTCCGTAACTTTGCAACGGCCATACAGGATAAAGTCATTACTGATGGTTAATGACAGGTTGTATGATTGAAGAAAAAGTGAACAACATAAATAATTATTGGTGTCCGCTAAATAGATATAACGACTTATGGAATCCCTTTGGTTTAAAGAAATCCCGCTCTAAGCATTATGCGACAAGCCCCTCCTTCAA